>JALWUB010000405.1 GCA_026993275.1 Robiginitomaculum sp.
ATCCTGACCGTGTCAAAGCCCCGCTGGCCTGTGCTGGCGGGGCTTTGCATTTGCCAGGGCGCGCTATTGGGCATAGGGCTTTGATATGGACCAGCGCATCAAGAAGGTGGTCATTGTTGGCGGCGGTTCGGCCGGGTGGATGGCGGCAGCGGTGCTGGGCCGTGCCATGGGCAAGCTGCTGGATATCGAACTGGTCGAATCCGACGCCATTGCCACGGTCGGCGTGGGCGAGGCGACAATCCCGCAAATCCGTCTGCTCAACCGCTTTCTGGGTTTTGACGAAGACGCGTTCATCCGCCAGACCCAGGCGACTTTCAAGCTTGGCATCGCGTTTGAAGGCTGGGGGCGGCCGGATGAGCGCTATATTCATGCCTTTGGCGATATCGGCCTGCCCCTGGGCATGCAGCCGTTTTCGCAATACTGGCTGAAGGCGCGCGCGGCTGGCGGTGCGGCGCCGCTTTGGGACTATTCCCTGAATGCGCAGGCCGCTTTCGCCGGCAAGTTCGCCCGCATCGAAAAGGTCGGCGAAACCAGCCTGGACGGCATCAAATATGCGTTTCATTTCGACGCAACGCTGTATGCGCGCCTGTTGCGCAAGACCGCCGAAGCCCATGGCGTGACGCGCACGGAGGGCACGGTGGCGGATGTCCGCCTGCGCGCCGATGATGGCTTTATCGAGAGCCTGCAGCTTGACAATGGCGCCCGTGTCACGGGCGACCTGTTCATTGATTGCACCGGCTTTCGCGCTGTGCTGATCGAAGGCGCCCTGCAGGCGGGCTATGAGGACTGGTCATGCTTCTTGCCGTGCAATCGCGCCATTGCCGTGCCCAGCACCACGGACGGGCCGATGCGCCCCTACACCCAGTCGCTGGCGCGCCCGGCGGGCTGGCAGTGGCGCATCCCGCTGCAGCACCGCACCGGCAATGGCCATGTCTTCAGCAGTGCCCATATGAGCGATGACGAGGCCACGGCCATCCTGCTGGGCAATCTTGAAGGCGAGGCGCTGGCCGAGCCGCGCATCATCCGCTTCACCACCGGGCACAGGCGGCAGTTCTGGCGCCGCAATTGCATCGCCCTGGGCCTAGCCGCGGGCTTCATGGAGCCGCTGGAATCCACCGCCATCTATCTGGTGCAGGCCGGCATCAGCCGCCTGCTGGGGCTGTTTCCGGACAAGACCTGCGCCGCGGTGCTGGTGGAGGAATACAATCGCCAGACCCTGTTCGAGTATGAGCGCATTCGCGACTTTCTGATCTTGCACTACAAGGCAACGCAGCGCAGCGACACCGCGTTTTGGCGCGACTGTGCGCATATGGACATCCCGCATTCCCTGGCGCACAAGATCGCGCTGTTTGCGCAGAGCGGGCTGATCTTGCGCGATGGCCAGGAGCTTTTCACCGAGCCCGGCTGGCTGCAGGTGATGACCGGCCAGCACATCACCGCCCACAGCTATCACCATCAGGCCGACCTGGTGCCGCAACAGCAGCTGGAAGCGGTTCTGGCAGACTTGCGCAGGCTCATTGCCGAAACCGTGCAGGCGATGCCGGGCCATGCAGATTTCATCCGCCAGCACTGCGCTGCCAGCGTGCCGCGCTCATGATGCCGGGGCCTGGCAGTGGCGGGCGATATAGTCGCCATGGGCGGGCATGATCTGCGCCGCCTGCGCCATCACGGTGCGCAAATGCTCCAGTCTTTGCATTGAATGTGCGTAATTGCGCACATCCAGCAGCGGCTCGCAGCGCTCCGGCATGATGCCCTGGCCGATCAGCACCGCCAGCCAGCTGGGATTGGCAAACAGCTCCAGGCCATCTGAAACCAGCCGCCCGAAAGCACGGAAATTGTCGATCTTGACCTGCAGGCTTTGCGGAATGTCCATGGCCTTGCAATAGCGCCATAGCGGCGCGTCATCGCGTTGCGTGGCGCAATAGTGCAAGATGATGAAATCGCGCACCCCTTCATATTCATGCGCGGTGATGCGGTTGAATTCGGCGGCGCCAAGCGGGTTGCAGGCCCTGTCCGGAAACAGCGCGATAAACCGGCGGATCGCCGTCTGGATCAGGTGCAGGGCGGTGGATTCCAGCGGCTCCATGAAGCCCGCGGAGAGGCCGATGGCGACACAGTTCTTGCGCCAGAATGCGTGCCGCCTGCCTGCGGCAAAGCGCAAATGGCGCGGCTCGCCCAGAGGCTCGCCCTGCACATTGGCGAGCAGCTGCGCTGCGGCCTCGTCATCGCTCATATGGGCGCTGCAATAGACAATGCCGTTGCCGGTGCGGTGCTGCAACGGAATGCGCCACTGCCAGCCCGCGTCCAGCGCCGTCGAGCGTGTGTAGGGGGGCGGCGGACCCTGGTTTCTGGTGCCCAGGGCCACGGCCCGGTCACAGGGCAGCCAGTGGGTCCAGTCTTCATAGCCCACCCCCAGCGCGCCCTGGATCAGCAGCGCGCGAAAGCCGGAGCAATCCACAAAAAAGTCGCCGCTGACCGTTTCGCCATTTTCGAGGCGCACCATCTCGATGAAGCCGTCTTCGGCACGCAAGCCTACATCGACAATGCGGCCCTCCATGCGCGTGACGCCGCGCGCTTCGGCATAGCTGCGCAGGAACCGGGCATAGAGATTGGTGTCGAAATGATAGGCGTAGTCATAGGTCGACTGCACCATGCGCGGGTCTTGTGCGGGCGGCGCAAAGCGGCCGCGCGAGGCCGCCGCCCAGCCCATGCAATAGTCATCCAGGGGGGCGGCCTGGCCTTTCTGGCGGGCTTTCAGCCAGTGCTGGTGCACCGCCATGATATCGAAATTGGCGCCATAAGTGCCGAAGGGATGGAAATAGGCATGGCCCTTGCGCGCCCAGTCAACAAACTGGATGCCAAGCTTGAACGAGCCGCAGGTGCGGGCGACGAAGTCGTTTTCGTCAATGCCCAGCGAGCGGTTGAACAGCTTGATCGGCGGAATCGTGGCTTCGCCAACGCCAACGGTGCCGATTTGCTCCGATTCAATCAGCACGATCTCGCAGCCGCCATTGACCGCATTGGCCACGGCAGCGGCTGTCATCCAGCCGGCCGAGCCGCCGCCGACAATCACCAGCCGCCGGATGTTTTCACCTGTCTCCATCGCCAAACCCTACACAGTTTGCGCCTGTGGGCCAAACCCGTTTGACCGCCGCATGGCGCCGGGCAAGGGCAAACACAACAAGAGCGCAAAAGGCCGTGTAATCGCGCACAAGGCGAAAGGAGTCCGGCATGGCGCTTGCGTGTGCTATGCTGAAGTGTTCTGAAACGGGACGTGGTCACGGGTGGAGAGCAGCATGCGTCAGGCAATGCGTGTAGCGGGTTTTGCAGCCTTTGCGATGGCAGCGGCGTTTTTGGCGCCGGAATATGCCCA
>JALWUB010000406.1 GCA_026993275.1 Robiginitomaculum sp.
CGGCCCCTGAAGTGCTGGTCACCGACCTCCTGGCCATGCTGCGCAAACGCTTTGCCGTGACGGTCAAAAGTCTTGCCAGCGCCCGCGAGGATGTGGTGTTCAAACTGCCTGCACTCTTGCGCCCGCCAGCGCAGGCGCAAACCGCTGAGGAGACAGGGGCGTGAACATGCCGGCAGCGCCGCAATGGTTTATCCGGGTCAGGGAACAGCTCTATGGCCCCTATTCGCTGGAGCAGATGCGCGCCCTGGCGGCGCAAAACCGCCTTGCCGGCAAGAGCATGACCAGCCGCACGCGCCAGGGGCCATTCCAGTGCGCCGCAGACGACCCGTTCCTGGCGGCCGAGGTGCTGGACGTGCCCGGCACAAATCCGGGCCAGGAACAGATCACCGCGCACCGGCAATTGGTGGTCATGGCCCGGGTGGGCGAAGACAGCTTGCCTGCATTCATGCAAAGTCTGAGCGGCTTTGGCGTCGCCATCGAGGTGTTCAAGAATTTCTGGCTGCTGAATGCACCACTGACCGCGGAACAGGTGCGCAATGCCCTGTCGCGGAATCTGCAAAGGGAGGATGCCCTGTTTGTCGCCGATGCCAGCCATGGCGCTTCAAGCTGGTTCAATCTTGGGCAGGTGCTGGATATGCGCATCCGGCAATTCTGGCTGCAACAGCCATGAGGGGGCGGCTCTGGCGCCATATCGCGGCCGCTCTGACGGTATCCTATGGCTTGTCGCTGGGCTTCTGGCTGTTTGCCGGGGTGTTCAACCTGCCGGGCTTCGTCCTCGTCTCGGCCCTGGCGGCAGCGCTGGGGCTGGCCGCGGGCTGGCTGGCTGGCAAACGGCTGTGGGTGACGGCGCTCGCCGCCATGGTGTTCCGCCTTGTGCTGTATTACGTGATGACGCGCGGCTCATGATTGAGGGCGCAGGCCCGCCGCATAGCGTTTCCAGTTCTGCACATAATGGTCCGCCGAAGCGGTGAGCATGGCGACCTCGTCCGCGCTCAGGGTCCGCACCTTGCGCGCCGGCGCGCCGACAATCAGTGCATTGTCCTCGAACACCTTGCCTTCGGTGACCAGCGCATGGGCGCCAACGAGACAGTTCTTGCCAATGGTGGCGCCATTGAGCACGGTGGCGCCAATGCCGATCAGGCTGTTATCGCCCACCGTGCAGCCATGCAGCATGGCCATGTGGCCGATGGTGACACCGGCGCCAATGCTCAGCGGATAGCCCATGTCCGTGTGCAGGACACTGCCATCCTGGACATTGGACCGCGCCCCGATATCGATCAGTTCATTATCGCCGCGCGCCACCACGTTGAACCACACCGACGCATCGGTCTGCAGCCTCACCTTGCCGATCAGAATGGCCGACGGGGCAACCCAGAAACTGCCCCCTGGCGGGGTCTGCACCGCCACACCGTCAAGCTCGTAAAGCGCCATGCCTGCCTCCTGGAGGTTGCCCTGCACAACAGCACTGTCGGGCAGTTTGCGCTGCCACGCAAGGGCGGTCCAGAGGCCAGGCCCGCGAGTCCAGCGCGCAGATCTAGCGGCGCGCCTGTTGCTCGGCCTGTTCGGCAAAGGCCCGCATGGTGCGGGCGGTGCGCCGCAGCAAGGCCGCAAGCTCGCTCATGTCTTCCTCGTCAACAGAGGCGCCAAGATAGGCGCACCAGTGCAAATGCGCCTTGAGCCGCGCGCGCAGGTCGTGCGCATTACCCAGGGATTCGCTGGCAGGCGGTTCCGGTGCGATATCTTGCAGTGCTTGAGCCATGAACGGTTCTCCGTGTTGTCCCCAACGCCCCAGGGTTTCCCAGGCTTGCACGCCTGGTTCGCCCTGAAACACGAAAAACTCTACAAGTGTTCGCTATGGTTGTGGCCTGTCCATATGGACAGCCTGTCCAATACGCCAGCTTTCTAATATTCCAATACACTTTCTGGTTGATCTTGCGAAAACGGGATCAGGCGCGCTATAACAGGATTTCCACATTGCGGACAGCCAGAATGACAGCCTGAAGCCGCGTGCTGGCATTGAGTTTTCTGATTGCATTTTCAATGTGGTAACGCACTGTGCGCTTGGAAATGCCCAGGATCTTGCCAATTTCCCAATCGGTCTTGCCGAGCCCGATCCAGGTCAGGCATTCGCGCTCCCTGTTTGTCAGCACACCCGTATTGGTCACAACCTTGTCACCATTATGGCCAGACAGATTGCATGCACGCTGATAAAAATGCTGGCTCAGATAAGACAGCATTCTGATCTGCCCCTCGCTCAAGACATCCGGGTCGCCGGCCACGGCCAGCAGCGCGATGCGATTGAAGCGGCCCTTGAGCGGGAAGATCACCCCATCCGCAAGCCCCTCTTGCGAGGCTTTCCTGACCCCCTTGCGCTCTTTCCAGTTCAGGTGCGGGCTTTGCACAACCTGCCGGGCCCGGAATGGCTGGCCATAAAGCTGGGCAAACCGGACAAAGGCGGAATCAAACGTGCGGCGCTCTTTCCAGAACCGGTCCAGAAATGCTTCCGGGAATGTGCCAATGACCAGTTGTTCGCGCCAGCACAGGCCGACAGAGCCGATCTCGAACAGCTGGAACCTGTCCATGCCCAGGCGGTCAATCAGCTCCGCAAAGCATTCCACCAGCTCGTCACAGGTGCTGGCGGCATCCATGGCCTCCGAAAACGGAATGAGATAGTGATAATCCGGGTTGCAGGATTGCGTCGTCACACTGGCCTCGAACTTTCGCCCCTAAAGCGAAAATCTAGAAAAAACGAGCACAAAAAACCACCGCAAATGGCAGATATTGTGGCATTTTCGCAACATTTATGCACCTGGACGAGAGCATCCGCGGTAATATCATGCCCGTGATGCGCTATGCCTGGCGCCAAACACACCCGGGATTCCTTCTTGATGGGGCATGAGCAGGCGAATCGAAATTTTAGACCTAAGCCGTCATCAGCCGCCGCCCTTCGGGTGGGCCTGGTCATACACCCGCAACAGGGACGCCGCATCCACATCGGCATAGATCTGCGTCGAGCTCAGGCTGGCATGGCCCAGAAGCTCCTGCACGGCGCGCAAGTCGCCGCCGCCGGCAAGCAAGTGCGTGGCAAAGGAGTGGCGCAGGGCGTGCGGCGTGGCGCCGTCAGGCAGGCCGAGGCGGGTGCGCAGGGATTGCATCAGCTTTTGCGCCGCGCGCGGCCCCATGGCGCCGCCCCGGGCGCCGCGGAACAGGGCGTCCTGCGGCCCTATGGCATACGGGCAAAGCCGGACATAGTGCTGCACCGTCTCCGCGATCACCGGCAGAACCGGCACCAGGCGCGTCTTGCCGCCCTTGCCGGTTATGCGCAACACCTCGCCCAGGGGCAGATCGGCGCCGGTCAGCGACAGAGCCTCGCCCAGGCGCAGGCCGGCGCCATAGAGCATGGTCAGCAGGGCGCAGTCGCGCGCCGCCAGCCACGGTGCCGCATTTGATGCCTTGGCGCTGAGCGCGAGCACCTCGCCCGCGGCCTTGCTGGACAAGGGCCGAGGCGCACTGCGCCCGGTCCTGGGCCCCTCGATCAGGGCCAGCTGGTCATTGACGAGGCCATGATGCTGCAGCAAATACCCGTAAAATCCGCGAATCGACGAGAGGGCCCGCGCCAGCGAGCGCGAGGACAGGGGCCGGGGGCCGCGCCGCCGCGCCGCCAGATAGGCGCGAAAGTCCCGCGCCTGCAAGTCCATCAGCAGGCCCAGCGTCAGCGCTTCGCCCCGGTGGGCGGTGATGTGGTCAAAAAACGCCTGCACATCGCGGGCATAGGCGGCCAGGGTGTTGGCGCTCAGCCGTCTTTGATCGCGCAAGACCGCCAGCCAGGCGGCCAGCAGGTCAGAGGCCGGGGTGTTCAGTCCGGCGCCCATGCGGCCACCAGCCGTTCTGTCACGCGGGCCAGAAAGGCCGCCATGTCGGTGCCCTGATCGGCCTTGAAGCCCAGCCGGTCGCGGCTGCCCAGGGCCAAAAGGCCCTCGCGCCCGCGCACGTCAAGGCGGAACAGGGCCTCTGACGCCATGTCCCGGGCCGCAAAAATGCTGGCCGAGGACGGCAGACACGGGCCAAGCCGCTCGGCATGGCCCTCCATGATGCCCACCACAAAGCCGGTCTTTGCGCTGGTGATGGCCAGGGCATCCGGCGGCGGCTGCAGGCCTTCGACAATGACCTTGAGTTCATCGGCGCCCAGCGTGCGGCGGACATGGCCGTCCAGGCGCTGATCCAGCGCCGCCAGATCGTGCGCATCGACAAGGGCCAGCACGGCGCTGTGCACCTGCGTCATCACCGCATGATTGTCGCGCATGGTCTGGGCCAGTGCATCGCGCTCCATCATCAGGCGGCGCACCTTGCCCTCCAGGCGCAGGCGCGCGGCGCTGTCGAAATCTATGATCGAGCCGTCATCCTGGTGCTGGCTCATGGCAAAATGCTTTGCCCCGTGCTTTTCCAGTCGGCCAGAAACGCCGCCAGCCCCTTGTCCGTGAGCGGATGCTGCACCAGCGCCTTGAGCACCCTGGCCGGGATGGTGGCAACATCCGCGCCCAGCAGCGCCGATTCCTTGACATGCAGGACAGAGCGGATGGACGCGGCCAGAATTTGCGTCTCCAGCGCCGGGTAATTGTCATAAATGGCGCGAATTTCGCCGATCAGTTCCATGCCATTGGCGCCGGTGTCGTCAATGCGGCCAATGAAGGGCGAGATATAGGTGGCCCCGGCCTTGGCCGCCAGCAGCGCCTGATTGGCGGAAAAGCACAGGGTGACATTGACCGGGTGGCCCTTTCCGGTGAGCACATTGGTGGCTTTCAGCCCCTCCCAGGTCAGCGGCACCTTGATGCAGACATTGTCGGCAATGGTGCGTAGAAACTCGCCTTCCGCGATCATGCCGCTGGCATCCGTGGCCGTCACCTCGGCGCTGACCGGCCCGCTGGTCAGGGCGCAAATCTGCTTGATCGTCTGCACCAGATCGCCCCCGGACCTGGCAATCAGGGACGGGTTGGTGGTCACCCCGTCAATCAGGCCGGTTGCGGCCAGTTCCCGGATTTCGTCTATATTGGCGGTATCGAGGAAAAACTGCATGCGGGAAGTCCTTGTATAGTGCGGCACCATGAACGCTGATTCGCGCATTCTAGGGTCTGAACCCAACTGGATTACACAATTGACGTTTGACAGGAAAGGGCAAGATGCCAGCAAACGCGACGAAGGACAGGCAAGCCCTATTCGAGGAGCGTTTGCGCCGCAGATTGGGCTTTCCTGTCAAACCCATACGGGCGCTGGCGCAAAATGGGCAAGCCAATTGGGTGCAGACCCTAACACGCTGCTCCCGTCACCGCCAGCCAGGGCGTGCGTGATGAACGGCACTGCAGGACCCGGGAGGATCGCGCAGGTCCTGCTGCCGCTGCCCCTGCCCGGCGCGCTGGATTATACCGTGCCCCCGGGCCTTGACGTGCAGCCGGGCTGCTTTGTCAGCGTGCCGCTTGGCGCGCGCCAGGTGCGCGGCGTGGTCTGGTCTGCACGGCCGCGCAACGCCGAAGATGCCGGACGCAGGCTCAAGCCCATCGGCGCCCTGGTGCCGGCACCGCCCTTGAGCGCCGAATGCCGCGCCTTTGTCGATTTTACCGCCCGCTATACCTGCCATCTGCCCGGGCGGGTGCTGCGCATGGTGATGAGCAGCCCCGAAGCCCTCGATCCGCCGCCGCAGCGCACCGTCTATTTGCCGGGCGATACGCTGCCGCAACGCTTCACGGCGGCGCGGAAAAAGGTTCTGGCCGCGGCCGCCGATGGCCCGTTTGAAGCGGCGGAGCTGGCCCGCCGCGCCGGTGTGTCGCCAGGGGTGGTGACGGCCCTGGCCAGGGCAGGCGGCCTTGCTGCCCTCAGCCAGAGCGCCGATGCGCGCTTTGATGCGCCCATCCCCCAGGCCGGTGCGCTGCGCCTGAATGAGGCGCAAAGCGCGGCGGCGCAAACCCTGACTGCCCTCGCCCGCCAGGGCGGCTTTGCGCCAGCCCTGCTGGACGGCGTCACCGGGTCGGGCAAGACCGAGGTCTATTTCGATGTCATTGCCGATGTGCTGGAGCGTGATCCCGAAGCGCAGATTCTGGTGCTGCTGCCGGAAATCGCCCTGACCCAGGACGTGCTGGCGCGCTTTGCCCGCCGCTTTGGCGCGGCCCCCGCCGAATGGCATTCGGAACGCACCAGATCACAGCGGCGGCGGGTGTGGCGCGAAACCGCCCATGGCCGCGCGCGCATTGTCGTGGGCGCCCGCTCGGCGCTGTTTTTGCCGTTTTCGCATTTGCGCCTGATCATTGTCGATGAAGAGCATGATGGCTCCTACAAGCAGGAAGAGGGCGTGCTCTATCATGCCCGGGACATGGCCGTGGCGCGGGCGAAATGCGCTGGCGCCGCCATTATCCTGGCTTCGGCGACGCCCTCGCTGGAAAGCCTGGTCAATGCCCGCTCCGGCCGTTATGCCCATGTGCGCCTGCCCTCGCGGCCGGGCGCGGCGGTGCTGCCGCCCATCCGCACCATTGATCTGCGCGCCCATCCGCCCGCCAGGGAGTGCTGGCTGTCACCGCCGCTGATCGAGGCCGTCCAGCACACCCTGGAGCGCGGCGAGCAAAGCCTGCTGTTTCTCAACCGCCGCGGCTATGCCCCCTTGACCATTTGCCGCAAATGCGGCAGCCGCCTGCAAGCGCCAGACAGCAATACCTATCTGGTGGAACACCGCCAGAGCGGCCGCCTGGTCTGTCATCTGACCGGCTTTTCCATGCCCCGGCCGCACGCCTGCCCGTCCTGCGGCGCGCCAGACAGCCTGCACCCGGTGGGCCCCGGCGTCGAGCGTCTGCACGAAGAAGCCGCGGCGCTGTTTCCCGGCGCCCGCATTGCCGTGTTTTCCTCCGACACCGCCAGCACCCCGGCCGAGGTGCGCCGCCTGATCAGCCGCATGGAGGCGCACGAGATCGACATTCTCATCGGCACCAGCATGGCCGCCAAGGGCCACAATTTCCCGGCCCTGACCCTGGTCGGGGTCATTGATGCCGACATGGGCCTGCGCGGCGCCGACCTGCGCGCCGGCGAGCGCACCTATCAGACCCTGGTGCAGGTGGCCGGGCGCGCCGGGCGCGCCGATCGCCCGGGGCGGGCGCTGTTGCAGACCTGGCAGCCGGAGCACGAGGCGATCCAGGCCCTGTGCTCGGGCGACCGGGATACCTTTCTGGCGGCGGAACTCAATTTGCGTGCCGACATGGGCTTTCCGCCCTATGGCCGCCTGGCGGCGCTGATCGTCTCCGCGCCAACGGAAAAGCTGGCGGCGCACGAGGCGCAGCGCCTGGCCGCCGCGGCGCCGCTGGCCAGGGATGTGGATATCTGGGGGCCGGTCGAGCCGCCCTTTGCGCGCCTGCGCGGGCAATGGCGGCGGCGGCTTCTGCTGCGCGCCGGCCGCGACGTGGATGTGCCCGCCCTGATCAGCGCCTGGCGCGCACGCGTCACGCTGTCGCCCAAGGTGCGCCTGAAGGTCGATATCGACCCCTATTCGTTCTTGTGAGACGCGGGCAAGAGGCCAGCAAGAGCAATAAAGGACAGATTATGTCCTGTCCCCGGTGTTGGCGCCACAGACAGGGCTTTCCTGTTAAATCTGCCGGGAGCCTTTTACGTTAAACGCACGGCAGACTTTCGCCTGCCCTTCAGGCATTCGTTGCGCAAAAGCCCAACAGACCGTTTACCGGAACAAGCCCGATAAACAAGGTCCTGCTGCCGGCATGATGTGAAACTGTCCCTGCATATCCTCCTCTGCCTGATTGAGCCCTGAGCCCTGATGGCTTGTGTGCCGCGCTGCCCCAGCATGCACCATGCGGTCTGATTATCACATTTTCGTGACAATCTTGTATTTTCTTGACTTGCAACCTGTGTGATGTTTTGTTTTCTTGGCAGCTATATTCTGAGCATTTGCAGGGGGATTCAATGACTGGATCCGGTAATTCAATATTTAAGATTATCAATGTCAAAAGAAAAACCTTTCTTTATACCATGATGATTTGCGCCTGTTCTTTTTTGGCTCCTGTTGTGGCACAGGCACAGCCAAAGGCCGAAATTCGTTATGCCGGATCAAGCAAGATCGACCTGGCCGGCCCTGCCGCCCTGGCGGTGATGAAAGGCGGACGCAGCCGCGTCATTGTCCAGTTCAGGCTGACGGAGTCCCAAAGCGCCGCAATCAGCGCCATGGCCAAAGCGGGCAAGGGCCTGTCCATCGCCCAGGCCCGCCGGCAAACCATTGACCGGGCCCGCACGCATTTGCTCGACCGGACGCTTGGCACTGCGCCGGCCAGGTCCGGTGCCAAGCCTGGAGCCAAGTCTGCCGCAGGCCCGCTGGCCTCGCTGCGGGCCCTGCACAATATCCCGGCCTTCGCGCTTGACCTGAACCGCGCCGAACTGGAGCGCCTGGCCGCCGATCCGGCGGTGGTGTCTATTGTTGAAGACAGGCTCATGAAGCCCATGCTGGACCAGTCGGTACCGCTGATCGGGGCACCGGCTGTCTGGGCTGGCGGATCAGAGGGCAGCGGCACCGCCGTGGCGGTTCTGGATACCGGCTCGTCGCTGACCCACACCATGATGGCCGGCAAAATTGCTGGCTCGGCCTGCTTTTCGACCACCAGCGCAGGCAGCAATTCCACATCCCTGTGCCCGGACGGGACCAGCCAGCAAATCGGCGGCGATGCGGGAACCAACTGCCCGGTCGATGACCCGGCAACACCCGATGTGGTTGAAGGCGTGGACGGCTGTGACCACGGCACCCATGTGGCCTCCACCGCAATGGGGGCGGCATTTACCGGCTCCCAGGGCAAGGTCCTGCAAGGCGTGGCCCGGGGAGCCAATCTGGTTGCCGTGCAGGTGTTTTCCAAATTTACGGATTCAGCCAATTGCGGCTCGGACCCTGTGCCTTGTGTCCGATCCTTTACCAGCGATCAGGATGCAGCCCTGGATTATGTGCTCACCAATGCCGCTGCCCTGAATGTGGCTTCCATAAACATGAGTCTGGGCGGCGGGAAACATGCGGCCGCCTGTGACACCGGGGTTGAGGCCTCGACCAAGGCCCTGATTGACCAGTTGCGCACCATGGGGGTGGCGACTTTCATCGCGGCGGGCAATGAAGGGTTCACAGACGGCATTTCTGCGCCAGCCTGTATTTCATCAGCCATTGCCGTCGGCGCAACCGGCAGGCAGGACTTTGTCACATCCTTTTCCAACTCATCGCCGCTGGTGGATGTGCTGGCCCCGGGGCGATTCATACGGGCTGCTTATCCGGAAGTGGCGGGCGTGTCTTATGATGCTGTCCTTTCGGGCACATCCATGGCCACGCCCCATGCCGCCGGGGCCTTTGCCCTGCTCAGGTCTGCCCACCCGGCGGCCAGTGTCGATGACATCTTGAATGCTCTGAAGGCCACGGGCAAGCCTGTGGTGGACACAAGAAATGCGGTTCTCAAACCACGCATTCAGGTGGATGCCGCCAGTGATTTTATCAGTGCCGGGGGCAGCAATCTGGCTGATCTGGCGTTGACGCCAATCGCGCCTGCTCTGGTCAAGGGCATGATTACAGATCCGGCCAGTTTCGCCCCGCTGGTCTATACCCTGACCAATAACGGCACGGCACCGGCAGACTGGACCGTCTCGTCTGATCAGACGGCCCTGATGCTGGACCAAACCGGCGGCACCCTGGCGGCTGGCGCATCGGTGGACGTGACAGTCTCCATTGACCCTTCAACCTTGACGGCAAACCAGCCGCTTAGCGCAATCCTCTCCTTTGGCGGAAACGGGCAAACCACCACCCGGCAAGTGACCGTTCTGGCGGAAGGTGCCCCGGCCAATGACAATTTCGCTGACCGCATCACTCTGCCAAGCGCCTTGCCAATAACGGTCAATGCTAACAATATCATGGCCACCATCGAAGCCGGAGAGCCCAGTTTCGGTCCGGGGCATTCCGTCTGGTATGAATGGACACCTCAGGTCAGTGAGCGCGTGGACATCACCGGCGTTTTTGCTGGTGCGGCAAACCCGGAAAACCCTGTTAATATATACACTGGCACAACACTGTCTGGACTTACACTTGTCGCCTCTGGTTTTGCCGGTGGAACGCCTGAAAATCCGTCCCGCCTTATCCTGGATGCCGTGGCGAACCAAACCTACATTCTTGCTATCGATGGCCAAAGTGGCCAGTTTCCGATCACGGAAGGGTTTTTCACCTTATCCATCGGCTCTCATGAAAACCGGCCGCCCGTGGCAGGAAATGATGTCTTCCAGACAACGTCGTCATTGATTCTGACAGCAAACATGCGGCAAAAAAGTTTGCTGCGAAGCAGCCGCAGCCTGGTGAACGATTACGATCCCGATGGAGATGCCTTTTCGACCACAGCGGTCAATGGCACCCCCTTGGGCACTGGCCCGGAAACACAATTCACCTTGCCGAGTGGGGCAATAATCCGCGTCAAGCCCGATGGAAATTTTTCTTATAATCCCAATGGCGTTTTTGATAGCCTTGCGCCTGGAACAAAGACCTCTGATGCATTCACCTATACCATCAGCGATGGCGCTCTGACTGACTCAGCGACAGTAACCATTGATGTGTTCGTTGACAATGCGCGGCCACAACGCCAGTTAAACGCGTCTATCCTTTCTGGAGGCAGCGGTTTCATATTCAAAGGGAGGGTTTTTGACGAGCGTACGGGTGTTTCTGTCCAGTCTGCGGGCGACGTTAACGGTGATGGCATAAACGATATTGTCATTGGTGCCGCTCGAGGTGAAAACAGGCAATTTTCACGCGAAGGTCTTGTCTATGTTGTTTATGGATCTGCATCAGGGTTTCCGTCGATACTGGATCCCACCATGCTGAATGGCAGCAACGGGTTTGTCCTGAGTGGCATAAACAATGGCGATCTTTTTGGAACAGGCGTCACCAATGCAGGAGATATTAACGGCGATGGTCATGATGACCTGGCCATTGGAGCCCCTGGCAGTGACCCCAATAACACGTTCAATGCCGGCGCGGTCTATATCGTTTATGGTAAAGCGGGCGGTTTTCCTGCAAATATTGATCTGGCTTCTCTGAATGGCAGCAACGGCTTTGTCATTAATGGCACCACCTCATTTGGAGAAATTGGCCACATAGTCAGACCTGCTGGTGATTTTAATGCAGATGGTATTGCTGATCTGCTCATTTCAGGAAGCCGCTCGTCCATTTATGTCATTTACGGCAAAACAACCCCGTTTTCCGCCGTGTTTGATCTCGCCTCTGTTGACCAGGGCAGCGCCCTTCGAATTGACGGTATTCCGGTTGATACGTTTTCTGGGCAGGCCATTGACAGCGGGGATTTTAACGGCGATGGCATCTCCGATCTGCTTGTCGGTGCCGCACCCGAAAAGCCGGACACTGATAGTGGTTTTGCTTATGTCCTTATGGGGTCAGCCACCCCGTTTCCTGCTTCCATTATCTTGTCACCTGTTGATGGCTCATCCTCTGCTTTTCAGCTTGATGGCACCAATGGTTTTATCATTGATGGCATATTGGCTGGTGACCTGACCGGTGATGCAGTCGCCAATGCCGGCGATGTCAATGGAGATGGTATTGATGACATGCTGGTAGGCGCGCCCTTTGCCAGCAATGGTAATTTTCCTCTCGCTGGTGCCACATACCTGATTTACGGGAAAGCATCTGGCAACCCCGCCAGGCTGGATATGGGATCACTGGATGGCACCAACGGCACGGTAATTAATGGCGTCAATGCCCTTGAAGAATCCGGACTGGCCCTCAGCACAGCAGGGGATGTCGACCATGATGGCATTGATGATTTTCTGATTGGCGCTCCAAAGGCAGGCCGCTCCGGCAGACATGATTCTGGAGCCGTTTATCTTGTGTATGGCAGCACTTCCGGTTTTGGTGCCACGCTTTCATTGTCTGGACTGAATGCAAATTCAGGCCTTGTTATTCATGGCATTGATGCAGACAATATGGCTGGGGCCGCATTGGGAACCGCTGGAGACATCAATAACGATGGCATTGATGATTTTCTCATTGGCGCGCCCAATATAAACCCATTTTCTGGTGATTTTACAAATCGTACAGCAGGAGCTGTCTATGCTGTTTTTGGGTCGCCTTCACCTTTGGGGAGCTTGGGGGACCTGCCAGTTGCAGTCAATGACACCTTTGCCACAGATGAAGACACATCCATTTCCGGCAACTTGTTGGCCGATAATGGCGCCGGAGCGGATCGTGACCCAGGCTCCGGTTCGCTCAATGTCGTCCGCATCAATGGAAGTGCAGGCAATGTAGGCAATCCGGTCTCACTGCCCTCCGGGGCCGTGCTGACCGTTATGGCCAATGGCACGTTTTCATTTGATCCCAGTGGCCACTTCGACTCTTTGGGCGTTTTTGATAACACCACAGACAGCTTTACCTATCAGATAGAAAACACAAGCGGTGGTGCCGATGCTGCCAGCGTGACCATCGCAATTTCAGGTGTTAACGACCCGCCATCCGGGGCCGTGACGATTTCGGGCACCCTTTCCAAGGGCTCTACCCTGACTGCCGATGCCTCCGCCCTGACAGACCCAGAGGGTTTGGGCAGTTTCACTTACCAGTGGTTCAGGAATGGCGAACGGGGCTTCGCCATTGCCAACGGACCTTCTTATACGCTGACTCAGGCCGATGTCGGCAAATTCCTCGAAGTCTCTGTCAGCTATACTGATGGCGGCTTCAGTTTTGAAAGGCTATTTTCAGCACCGACTGGAACCATAGCAGGCAATAACACTCCCCCCACTGGCGCGGTGGTGATCACCGGCACGGCGATGCAGGGCCAGACCCTGACGGCGGATGCGTCGGGTGTGGCTGATGCGGACGGCCTTGGGGCCTTTTCCTACCAGTGGCGCAGGAATGGCACAAATATCGCCGGGGCCACGGCTTCGGCCTATACCCTGGTTCAGGCCGACGTGGGCAAGACCATGGACGTGGTTGTTTCCTACACTGATGGCTTTGGCACGGCAG
>JALWUB010000407.1 GCA_026993275.1 Robiginitomaculum sp.
CCGCGCGCCGCATATTCCCATTGCGCCTCGCTCGGCAGGCTGTATTCAAAACCGGTTTTCGCGGACAGCCAGCGGGCAAAGTGCTGCGCGTCATCCCAGCTGACATTGATCACCGGGCGCGCACCGCGGCCCCAGCCATTGTCCCTTGGGATGGTCCGGCAGGCCTTGGCGGCCACGCAGGCATCCCATTGGGCAAAGGTGATCTCATTAACGCCAATGGCGAAAGGGTGTGCAAAGGTTACCGGGCGCGCCGGTTTCTCATTGGGCCGGGCGCCCTCATCCCCCGCCGCCGCGCCCAGTGTCGCCGTGCCCGGCGGCAGGCTCATCATCAGCGGGCAATCGCGGCAATCGCGAAACGTCTTGCCCGGCGACGGGCGCAGGCGTTCGATGGCCGCCATGGCCTTGGCGACAAAGGCGCCGTGGGCGAAGCTGGTCAGATATTGCCGGTAAGCGGCAACGGTATCGGCGGCCTTTGCCTGGGCCCAGGCGGCGCGGTCGGCGGCGCTGCGGCGCAAGGCGCTGATGCGGCGCTGCGCCTCTTTGGCATGTTGGCCAGCCGGGTGCCTGGTCAGATAATGGCCATAGCTGTCTATGCTGTTCTTGCGTGCCGCCGCCTCCCAGTCCGCCGTGTCTTGCGCCGCGCGCTCGGCGGCATCCTTGGCGATGGCCTCGGCCCTGGCTTTCATCTGCGCCACCAGTTCGCGCGCCTTGCCTGCGTGCAGCCCTTCGGGCCAGGCGGCGAGATAATCCTGATAGCCCGCCATGGTCTGGCGCTGCTGGGCAATCTCCCAGGCACGGTTGTCATAGGCATTGATGGCATCGTGCGCCTCTTGCGCATGCTTGCCGTTGGCAAACAGGGCGAGATACTGGCGATAGCCTTCCAGCGTATCCTGCTCCAGCGCCTTGACCCAGGCCGCATCATCACTGCTGACCTGCACCGCAGGCGCAGGCCGCGCCGGCCTCGGAGCACTGTTTGCGGGCGCCGGCGCAGGCGGGCGGGCGGGCACCACCACCCTGACCAGCAGCCACAAGGCGGCCAGGGCGACCAGGCCCAGGGCCAGGGCGCCGACCACCCAGCGCACCCAGGGCGGCCGCTCCGCGCCGGGTGCAAACTCTTCGCCCGGGGCCGGGCCATCCTGTCCGGGGGGCGCCGTCATGCCTGTGCGGTGCTCTCGTCATGGCCCAGGCGCAAGATCAGATTGTCGAGACAATACTGCCCGGCCTCATTGAGGGCGCGTTCTTCCTTGGCCTGCACCAGCGACTGGATCAGCACGATGACCGCCGACATCAGCAGCGCCAGCAAGGTGGTGGTGAAGGCCACGCCAAGCCTGTTGGTGACCTGATAGAGAAAATCATCGGCCTGGGCATTGGCTGGAACACCGGCATATTGCAGCGCCAGCATGATGCCCATGACCGTGCCGATAAAGCCCAAAGAGGGGATCAGCCAGATCAGATAGCGCATGGGGGCATAGCGCAGGTCAATTTCGTGCATGTAAAGCTCCAGTGAGGAATTGAGCACCGAGATTGCCTGATCCTCCTTCTTGCTCATGCTGTATTGATCAATGGTGCGCAGGATCATGCGCGGCAAGAAGGCCTCCTTGCCAAAGCGCCGGTTGAGAATGCCATCGCGGATCTTGTCGATCATCCGCGCCGTCAGCAGCACGCCATCCGTTGGCAGATAGCCGCGCTTGAGCTGGTTTTCCTCCTCGGTGGCCGCACTCCAGCGCAGGAACAGCTCCCCCAGGGCAATATAGAACGCGATCCACATGATGTTCTGAACGGTAAACGGCCAATAGCCTGCATTGCCGTCGATCAGGATATCCTGCACCAGCGCCGAGCCGGACACCCGGATAATGCCAATGGTCACGAGCGCCGCAATGACCGAGACGAGAGTGACAAAGGCATGTCTGAAAAAGGATCTGTAATGCTTCATGCCTGCGGTTTTCCACTTGCTGTCATCATGCGCATACGCCGGGATTGGGCGAGGCCAGCGCCATGAACTGGCCGCCATTGGCCTTGGCCAGGGATTCCATGAATTCCACCGTGCCATCGTAGTCGAAGTAATTGCCGACAACAATGGTATGGATTTCCTTGCGGCCGCCATTCATGCGGGTGATGGCGCGCACCAGCTGCGCCGGGCTGAGGCCGTCATTGGCGCGCGGATTGGGCAGGCCGTCACTGACCAGGAAAATCGCGCCGCCCGGCCCGTCGAGCAGGCGGCGGAAGGCGTTCAGCATGGAGGACGAGCCGCCAAAGCGGTGCGTCAGATCATCGGCGAACCGCTCCGCAGCCGTGCGGGTTTGCGCCGTAAAGGGCCGCAAGTGCCCATCCCTTGGCCAGGTATAGAGATGCGGCCCGGAATCGGTCTGCTGGAAGCCTGCCACCAGAAGCCGGTGATTGGGCTGCAGGGAATCGATGATGCGGTGCACGGCGCGCTTGATCGAGGCTTCATGGCCTTGCAGGCAGCGATTCATGTCCAGCGCCACGACAATATCGTTCTGCCTGGTCTTCAGCCCCAGAAAGCGAAAGGTGATGCGCGCCTTGCCTCTGGCAGGGGCCGGGCTTTGCGCCACCGGCTCGGGAAGCCGGGCGGCGGCCCGGGCCCTGGCCTGCTTGGCCTGCAATGCGGCTTCGGCGCCGCGCAGGCGCTCCAGCAGCTTTTGCGCCTCGCTCCTGATCTGCGACACTTGGGCCTGCGCCGCATCGCGCCTGGTCTCCAGCGCCTTGCGGCGGATGGTGTTTTGCCGGGCGCTGTCCTGTGCGGCGCGGGCCAGATCGGCAATGGCGTTTTGCGGCGTGCGCGCGCGCACTTCCTTCTGGTAATAGGGCATCAGCACGATGGTCAGCAGCGCAAACGCCCCCATGGCGGCCGCAAACAGGTCGATGGCGGACAGCGAAAAGATCTCGATTTCCCGGTCAGCGCGGCGCTTCATCGGGCTCTCCCCACGAATTCGCCGCGATTGCGCAGGGCCAGTTCCTGCAGGAACAGGGTCAGGCGCGGGTCCTGGGTGTAATCGCCAATGGCCACGGTATGGATTTCCGTGCGGCCGCGATTGCGGGCGCTGATATTGCGGATGATCGAATCCGGATCGCCATCGTCCGGGGCGCCGTCACTCATCAGGATGATCGCTTCGGGGTGCAGGTTGAGCGCCCGCACCAGGGCGTTCTGGGTTGGCGTGCCGCCGCCAAAGCGGCGCGCCATGCCGGCCACAAAACGCCGCGCCGCGCGCACCGTCGATGCGCTGGCAGCCACCATCCGTCCATTGGGCGGAAACGCATCATAGGTTGGCCCGCCGCGATAGCCCAGAATGACAAAGCGAAAGTCCGGCTGCATCTGGTCGAGCACTTCATTGATGGCGGCGACCACCGCGCCGCGGTGCGCCTCCATCGAGCCGGACATGTCGACAAGAATGGCGATTTTCTTCTTCGACGTGCCCAGCCCGAGGATGGAAAACGCCTGCCCCCGGGCCACGCTGCGCGGCGGCGCGGCCACCGGGCGGGGGGTCTGCACCGGCTGCGCCACCGGTTTGGGAATGGTGATGCTGGCGGTTCTGGCCTGCACCTCGCGCAAGCGCTGCTGCATCCGGGACATTTGCGCCATGCGGGTTCTGTATTGCGCCTCCAGCAGCCGGATTTGCGCCTGCAGGGCGCGGATCTGCGCCATCTCGCTGTGGCTGGTCTGCGCCGCAAAACGCCGCGCTTTGACCAGGTCTTCCAGTTCCTCCATGGACTGGTCCGTGCCGCCCTGGCGGTAATAGGGAAACAGCACCAGCACGATCAGGATGAAGGCGCCCAGCGAGGCGGCAAACAGATCCAGCGCCGAAATGGAAAACACCGAAATGTTGTGCCTGCGGCTGCGCATGGGCGCTCAAAAACCGCTCAGGATCTGCAGCAGGGTGACCAAGGAGCGCTTTTTTTCCTGTTTCTTGTTGTTTGCGGTCATGTCCTTGGATGTGGCCACGGCCGTGGACAGCGCCTCGCGGTTCATTTCCGCATTGGCCATATCGTTCGACTTCGCCAGGCGTTTGTCGAGATCGGTCATGTAGAGCGCTTCCAGTGCATCAACATCATGATTGAAGGCCTTGTATTCGATCTGGTTGCGGGTGCGCACAAGGGCGCGCTCATAGGCCAGCACGCTGGCGCCATATTGCGGGTCCAGATGCGCGTTCTGGCGGCGCAGGGCATCGGCGAGGATCTGGCGCAGGAACAGCGCATCCTGGTCGATCGTGCTGTTGAAATCCGCTTTGGCAAGGTCCGGGTCATAGGCGCGCAGGCTTTCGATCTGGCCGGATATGACCGGCTGGCAGGCCTTGGCGAAATCAATCAGATAGGCAATCTGGCCAACCACCAGCGCCGGTTCCGCCTGGCGCAGAACCGGGTTGGCAATGCCCTTGACGACCTCCAGGATCGGGGTCCTGGCGCTGACCCTGGAACGGCCATAATGCGCCAGCATGGCGCGAAACTCCGGCGTGGCATCGCGCGCCAGTGCCTCGGTCAGGCGGAACAGCTGATAGCGGGCGCCGGTATCGCGGGCAGGAAACCCGCTCAAGGTGGTGATGCAGTGCTCTTGCACCGGCGCCGGGCTGGCCCCGGCAGAACCGGCCGGGGCGGTTTTGGCAGCCGCAGGGACTGCCGCCAGCCAGAAAAGGGCCAGCGCAAGACCCATTGCCCGGCCCATGTCAGGCCCCCGGTGCATTGGCCCTGTCCGGTGCGCGGGCGGCCACAGGCGGCGCCTGTGCTCCGGCATCGGCAGGCGGTGCAATGCGGGCATCCCTCGGCGCCGGGCCAATATCCCTGCCGCCTTTGAAGCGGCGCAAGGACGGCCGCGCGCCGGGGCGTGATACGCGCGCAATGCCCTCGGCCCGCCCGTCAACGAAATAGCCATCAATGCCATAGTCGCCATTGCGGCCGTGCACGATGGCATAGCCGCGGCCATTGGCCTTGCCGTTTCGTGCCGCGCCGAAATATTCGCGCGATGTGCCGCCGGCAAGACGCAGCACGCCCAGTCCCTGCCCGGCCGCCAGGCCGTCCTTGCAGACACCGGACCAGACCCCCTTCGCGCCGCCCTCGTCCCCGCCGAGGGGCAGGAACTGGCAGCGTGTGGCGATGGTCTCCAGCGCCCGCTGGTTTTTGCCATACAGCGCCTTGAGCTTGGCCTGCAAATCCTCAAACCGGATGGCGGTGATGGTTTCGTTCGAATCGATCAGATTCACCTGCACGGCAGTTTGCTCGTCCAGGGCCGGAATGATGGAGGCAAAATAATTGCTGCCAACAGCCCTGGAGCGGCGCTTGTAGGCAAACACCTGGGAGCCGGCATAAACGCTGGCGCCCAGAATGGCATTGCTCAATATGGTGTCGCCATAGCTGTTGTTCTTGTTGCCCGAGGAGATGGCGCTGGCGGCGACCACGCCCAGAACCGCCAGAAACGCCGCCGCATTCTGTTTGCGGGCCAGGCTGCGCCGTTCCTGAAGGACATCCTCTTCCGCCGCCAGCATGTCGCGGACCTCGGCGCCCATTTCGCCATTGCGAATGCCGTCATAAATGCGCAGGGACTGCACCGAGAGATATTTGCGCTCTGCGTCCAGAAGCCGCTCGGCATAGCGCAGGCGCGCCTGGTAGTCCTCGTCAGGCGAGCCCGCCACCGTCAGGGCGGCAAGGGTCGGGTCGATCCCGGCCACGGCGGCGGCCTTGCCCACCATCACCGCCTTGCCCGCATCCAGGCGGTTGAGCATGGCGACAATGCGATCGGCAAAGGCGCTGGAAAAGGCGCCGGAGAGCGGATCGACCGTGCCGGTATCATCGCCTTGCAAGGCGCGCAGGGCGTCGCCGTCCAGGCGGATCTTTTCCAGCGGGTAGATTTGCACGGCATTGCGCTCTGGCCTTTGCGTCAGGGGCTGCGTGGCCAGCGCCGCCTGCCTGCCATTGGCCAGATAGGCGATAAAGGCATGTGCGGGCGGCGGCGCGGCGAGCTTGCCAGCCTCCAGCGATTGCAGCGAATGCTCCACGATCTCGCGCCCCTGCCCGCCCGCATAGGCCAGCAAGGGCCGGCTTGCCAGCAAGACGCCGTCCGTGGCCGGCGCGGCGCGGTAATCGGTGCGCACCACCACCAGCGGCGTGACCAGATCGCCAAAGGTCAGCGGCGTGCTGTCCATCATCCGCTTCAGATCGGGAAAGGAATAGGTGGCAAAATCAATGGTCAGCACACTGCCCAGGCTTTCCGCGCGGGTCACCGGCACCGAGGTCAGGGCGCCATCATCATCCAGCTTGACCAGATGCGGCGACAGCAGCACGGAATGCTCCGGCAAGCGCTTGACCAGGTCCTGATAGAGCGACAGGGCGAAATAGCTGGATTTGACAATGACACTGCTGGCAATGGCGGCGCTGTCCGGCGAACTGGCGTATTGCCGCGACACCCCTCCGCCAATGGGCGAGGCGGCATAGGCCTGCTCATAGGCGTTTTCCGCTTCTGGATCGACCATGGCCGGATAGCGGATCACCACCAGGACAGACCCTGGCGGCGCCTTGGCGGTCAGATGCTCAGCCGGACCCCGCAAGGCAGAGGCGGAGGTATAGTGACCCGTCGCGGTCGTGGCGCACGCCCCCAGCAGCAGCAACAGCCCCAGCATGGCCAGTCTGATGGCCAGGGGTTGGCACGGAGTGTGTTTCATGCCGGCACCGGCTCCCGTTCTGTCCGCCGTGCGGCGGTGTGGCATCCCCCGTCTTGCCTTGTCCGTCAATGCAACCAGCCCAGAGCGCCTGTTTACCATGTCCGGCCGCAACGGGGCAAGGCACGCCTGACCCTCTATGCGTTCAAGCTGTGCATGACCTGCACAAAGGCCTGTTCTATCCGCGCTGCATCCTTGTGGCGGCCCTGATGCACAACGCGGCGGCCGCGCACATACACATCCTGCACCGGGCTGGCGGCCGCAGCGTAAATCCAGCCATCCAGCCAGGCATCGCCCGAGCGCGCCACCAGCGCCGGATGGCCTGGGTCAAGCGTGACGATATCGGCGCTGTGCCCTTGCGCCAGAGCACCTGTCTCTTGCCCCAAGGCCTGCGCCCCGCCCTGCAGCGCCCGGGTGAACAGCGCCGCACCGGCAGAGCGGCCAGGCGGGGCCAGCGGCGTGCGGGTGCCGCTGATCAGCCTCTGGCCATAATCCAGCAGCCGCACTTCGCCCGCAAGGTCAATGCGCACGCAGGAATCCGAACCAAGGCCGAAACGGCCGCCTTCGCCCAGATAGGCAATGGCGGGAAAAATCCCGTCGCCCAGATCGGCCTCGGTTACCGGGCACAGCCCGGCAACCGCACCTGAACGGGCAAGATCGCGCGTCTCCTGCGCATCCATGTGGGTGGCGTGCACCAGGCACCAGCGCCCGTCCACACCGGCATGGTCCAGGAGCCAGCGCACTGGCGGCGCCCCAAGCGCGGCGCGGCAGTCCTCCACCTCGCGCGGCTGTTCGGCGGCATGCATGTGCACCGGCAGGCCGGGAAACATTTCCACAAGCGCGCGCACGTCCCTGGTGCTGACAGCGCGCAGGGAATGCGGCGCAATGCCCAGGGGCAGGTCCGGAAACCGGTCCATCAAGGTGGTCACCAGCATCGCATAGTCCTGCAAGGACTGGCCAAAACGCCGTTGCCGGGGCTCCAGCGCGCTGCCGTCAAACCCGGCGCGGGCATAATAAACCGGCAGCAGGGTCAGGTTGATGCCGGTTTGCGCGGCAGCCCTGACGATCTGCACCGCGGTTTCGGCCGGGTCGTCATAGACGCCGCCATCGGGCCGGTTGTGCAGATAATGGAACTCGCCAACACCGGTAAAGCCGCTGCACAGCATTTCCATATAGGCCATGGCGGCGATGGCGCACAAATCGCCGGGGCCAATGCGCGCCGCCACGTCATACATGGTTTCGCGCCAGCTCCAGAACGTGTCCTGCCCGCCCGGGCTGGCCCGTTCGGCAAGGCCCGCCATGGCGCGCTGCAAGGCATGGCAATGCAGATTGCCCATGCCGGGCACGGCAATGGCGGCGCGGGCATCGCCCGGCATGGCCTTCGCCCCCTTTGCAAGGCTGGCAATGCGGCCTTCATCATCAAATGCCATGCGCACGTTTTCCGCCCAGCCATCGGGCAGCAAGGCATGACCGGCATGAAGCGCGCTTTCCATACGCCTTGATAGCGCACCGGCGCGGCGGAAAAAAGACTTGCCGGACTGTCTTGCTCTGCTAATTCCCCTTCCATGACTCCTGCCCCTGCTCCGCGCCAATGGCTGCTGACAGATGCGGACCTGGCCACCATGGTGCCGGGCGGTGCGCCCTATGGGCTGGTCAGGGATGGCGCCATCGCCATTGACGGCGCGCGCATTGCCTGGCTTGGCCCAAAGCACAAGGTGCCGGAAGACTATGCCGCATGGCCGCGCGAAAGCGCATCCGGCGCCCTGGTCACTCCGGCGCTGATCGATTGCCATACCCACCTTGTCCATGGCGGCAACCGCGCCAGCGAGTGGGAGCGGCGTTTGCAGGGCGAAAGCTATGCCGCCATTGCCCGCTCCGGCGGCGGCATCCTCTCCACGGTCGCGGCCACCCGCGCCGCCAGCGAGGACGGCCTGGTGGCCTCTGCCCGCAAGCGCCTGGATGATTTCACCGCCCAGGGCCTCGGCACCATCGAGATCAAGTCCGGCTATGGGCTGGACCTGGAAAACGAACGCAAAATGCTGCGTGCGGCGCGGCGGCTTGGGCGCGAAAGCGGCGTCACGGTCAAGACCAGTTTTCTCGGCGCCCATGCCCTGCCGCCCGAATATGCGGGCCGCAAGGACGCCTATATCCGCGTGATAACAGAAGAAATGCTGCCCGCCATCGCCGAAGAGGGCCTGGCCGATTATTGCGACGGCTTTTGCGAAACCATCGCCTTCAGCCCGGCGGACATGCGCACGGTGTTCGAGGCTGCCAGAGCGCTTGGCCTTGGCCTGCGCCTGCATGCGGAACAGCTGTCCAACTCTGGCGGGGCGCAGATGGCGGCGGAGATGGGGGCGCTGTCCTGCGATCATCTGGAATATCTCGACGCAGACGGCATCCGCGCCATGGCCAGGGCCGGAACCAGGGCGGTGCTGCTGCCAGGCGCATTCTATTTTCTGCGCGAGCAGCGCAAACCGCCCGTGCAGGCCCTGCGCGATGCCGGTGTCGGCATGGCGCTGGCCAGCGATTGCAACCCCGGCTCCTCGCCGCTGACCTCGCTCCTGCTGGCGATGAACTTGGGCTGCACCCTGTTTGGCCTGACGCCGGAGGAAGCGCTCGCCGGGATCACCCGCGAGGCGGCGGCAGCGCTTGGCCTGGAAGCGGATCGCGGCACGCTCGGCGCTGGCAAAATTGCCGATCTGGCGCTTTGGGATGTGGATCATCCGGCGCAGCTTGCCTATGCTCTGGGCGCAAATCCGCACCGTTCGCAGATTCGCGCGGGATGCTGGCTGACATGAGCGAAACCCTGACCATCACGCCGGGCGAAGCCCGCCACCAGGACTGGAAGCGCCTGCGCGCGGGCGCGAAGCTGGCGCTGGCCGATGCGGTCTGGCCGCAGGTGCAGCGGTCGGCCGATGCCATTGCCGGGATACTGGCGGGCGGCAACACCGTCTATGGCGTCAACACCGGCTTTGGCAAGCTGGCGACCACGCGCATTGCCGAAACGGACCTGGCGGACCTGCAACGGCGCATCGTGCTGTCGCATTGCGCTGGGACCGGCGCCGCCCTGCCCGAAACGGTCACGCGCCTGGTGCTGGCAATGAAGGCGGCAAGCCTGGCGCGGGGCTATTCCGGCGTGCAGCCGCGCACCATCCGCCTGCTCGTGGACATGCTCAACCGTGGCGTTTTGCCGGTGATCCCGGCGCAGGGCTCGGTCGGCGCATCGGGCGATCTGGCGCCGCTGGCGCACATGGCGGCGGTGCTCATCGGCGCGGGCGAAGCCCGTTATCAGGGCGCCCTCATGCCAGGCGGCGATGCGCTGAAACAGGCCGGGCTGGAGCCGCTGACGCTTGGCGCCAAGGAGGGCCTGGCCTTGCTCAACGGCACCCAGGTCAGCACCGCGCTGGCGCTGGAGGGGCTTTACGGCGCCGAGCGCAGTTTCAAGGCGGCGATGCTGGCCGGGGCGCTGTGTGTCGAGGCGGTGCGCGGCTCGCACGTGCCCTTTGACGCGCGCATCCATGCCCTGCGCGGCCAGAGCGGCCAGATCGCCGTGGCGCGCGGCTTTGCCGCCTTGCTCAAGGGCAGCGCCATCGTGTTGTCCCATGCGGATTGCGGCAAGGTGCAAGACCCCTACAGCCTGCGCTGCCAGCCCCAGGTCATGGGCGCGGTGCTGGACCTCCTGCGCCAGGCGGCGCAGACCCTGGCCATCGAGGCCAATGGCGTGACCGACAATCCGCTGATCTTTGCCGGTGATCACGAAGCGCTTTCGGGCGGCAATTTTCATGCCGAGCCGGTGGCTTTCGCCGCGGACCAGCTGGCGCTGGCGCTGTGCGAAACCGGCGCCATGGCAGAGCGGCGCATTGCCATGCTCATCGACCCGGCCCTGTCGGACCTGCCGGCATTCCTGACCCCCAGTCCGGGGCTGAATTCGGGCTTCATGATCGCCCAGGTGACCGCCGCGGCCCTGGTCAGCGAAAACAAGCAGCGCGCCATGCCCGCCAGTGTCGATTCCATCCCCACATCAGCCAATCAGGAAGACCATGTTTCCATGGCCACCCATGGCGCCCGGCGGCTGCTGGCCATGGCCGGCAACACCGCCGGCGTGATCGCCATCGAGTTGCTGGCGGCGGCACAGGGCCTGGACTTGCAGGAGCCATCCTTGCGCAGTTCGGCGCCGCTGGAGCGGGTGCGCGGCGCCATCCGGGCCGCGGTGCCGATGCTGCGCGATGACCGCATGATGGCGCCGGACATGGCGGCCATCAAGGCGCTGGTCCAGTCCGGGGCGCTGTTGCGCCTGGACGGCGTGGACACCGCCCTGCCCTGGGTGTGCGCGCCGTGAGCGCGCTTTTCACCCTCCATGAAGGGGCGTCGCCATTAATCCTGAGCTTTCCCCATTCGGGCACCCGCATCCCGGAAGACATCGCGCAAAACCTGACGCCCGCAGGGCGCGCCGTGGCCGATACCGACTGGCATGTGCCGCGCCTCTATGCGTTTGCCAGGGCGCTGGATGTGACCTGGATCGAGGCGAAGCTCTCCCGTTATGTCATTGACCTGAACCGCGCCCCCGATGGCGCGCCGCTCTATCCGGGACAGCAGACCACCAGCCTGTGCCCGCATGAAAGTTTTACCGGAGAGCCCTTGTGGCAACAGGGCCGTGCCCCGGACGAGGCCGAAACCGCGCGGCGGCTGCAGCGCTATTTCACGCCCTATCATGACGCATTGACGGCCCAGATTGACCGGGTGAAGGCCCGCCACGGCTATGCCATTCTCTATGACTGCCATTCCATTCGCGGCACCATCCCCCGCTTGTTCGACGGCGCCCTACCGGTTTTGAATCTTGGCACCAATTCCGGCCGCTCCTGCGATGGCGGCCTGCAGAATGCCGTTGAAACGCAAATGGCCCAACACCCCTTCAGCCAGGTCAGCAATGGCCGCTTCACGGGCGGCTGGATCACCCGCCATTACGGCCGGCCGGAGGCGCATGTCCACGCCCTGCAAATGGAAATCGCCCAGCATGCCTATATGGACGAAGCCCCGCCCTGGCGCTGGGATGCGCAAAAGGCGGCACGCCTGCAACAGGCCTTGCGCGCTATCGTGAAGACGGTCTTGGACTGGCCTGCTCGGCCTGCCTGATCAACTGGCGCGCCGGTCCTGAGGCCGAGCCTCGGCACGCCGGTTGATACACTTGAACACGCTCAGGAACAACTGGCGCTGGCAAACGGGCTTGCCGACAAAGCCGTTCAGGCCCATGGCCTTGCAGGTTTCAGGCTCGCCTATGCTGTGATCCGCGGTCACGGCGATGACGGGAATGCTGCGCCATGGCTTGTCGCTGGCGCGGATGCGGGCCATGGTTTCCGGACCGCTGAGCACGGGCATGTGCATGTCCAGAAGCACCAGATCAAACGTCTCTGCTTCAAGCAGATCAAGCGCTTCCTGGCCGTTTACGGCTTCGCTGATGGCAATGCCGGTGGCCGACAGCAAGGTGCGGATGACCTTGCGGTTGGTGGCGCAGTCATCAACCACCAATACACGACGGCCGGTCAGGCTGGTCTTGGCCGGGCGGGCCCCCGGCATGCCTTGCGGCTTTGTTTCCGGCACGCGGGCCTTGAAGGTGAAGTGAAACACCGAGCCCTTGCCCGGCGTGCTGTCCACCGTCACATCGCCGTCCATCAATTGCGCCAGTTCATGGGTGATGGCAAGGCCCAAGCCGGTGCCGCCAAACTCGCGCGAAATGCTGTTGTCGGCCTGCACAAAGGACGAAAACACCCGCTCGCAGGTCTGCGCATCCATGCCGATGCCGGTATCGCTGACGCTGATCCTGACAAGCTGGCTCTCGCCCTCCGCGCCGCAGACGGCAACCTTGACGGCAACCTTGCCCTGTTGCGTGAACTTGACGGCATTGGAGATCAGGTTGTTGAGGCACTGGCGCACCCTGACCGGATCGAACAGCAAATGCTGCGGCAGGTCCGGGGCAATATCCAGATCAAAGTCCAGGCCCTTGTCCCGCGCCTGCTGTTCAAACAGCTTGCAGGCCTGGCGCAACACCTTGCCCAGATCGCCCTCAACGCAGGACAATTCCAGCTTGCCGGAGGCAATTTTTGAAATGTCGAGCACGTCATTGAGGATGGTGAGCAGCATCTCGCCAGACTCAACGATGGTCTTCACCTTGTCGGCATCATCCGCCGCCAGCGGGCTGTATTGCAGCGCCTGGGCCATGCCCAGCATGCCGTTCAGCGGGGTGCGGATTTCATGACTCATGGTCGCCAAAAACGCGCTCTTGGCTTCGCTGGCCTGCTCGGCCTCCTTGCGGG
>JALWUB010000408.1 GCA_026993275.1 Robiginitomaculum sp.
ATCCGGCGCAGGTCCAGCACCAGGGTGTTGCCGTCGGCGCTGCGGTGCAGATCGACTTCATAGAGGAAGGGCAATTGCGCCGGATCCAGCAGGGAGGCCAGGGTTCCGTCGATTTGCAGCGTCCCGGCCTGCAGAAAGCTGAAGCTGCCGCCATCGCCGATCAGGGTGTTGAGAATGGGCGCAATGGCGGCGCCCTCGGCAAAACTGACGACACCGGAGGCATTGAAGGTGGCGCCAACTATGCCGGTGGCGGAATTGGCCAGGGTCATTTGCAGGCGCGCGTCCGGGCCAAAGCTGGCGCTGGTCAGGGTCAGGCTGGTGTCACCGCCAAGCGCCAGCAGGCCATTGCGCACATCCATCACCAGATGGCCATCGGAATCAGAAATGGCACCGGTCAGTTCGGCGCCGCCATCAATGCTGAGCACATCGGTGCCATCGCCAAAGCTGACATCGCTGTTGACGGTTCCGGCGGCAAGCTCCAGCCGGTCATCGCCGCTGCCCAGGATGATGTCGCCGGTAATGGAGGGCTGGGCCCCGGCGATTGAATTGGCGCCCTGGCGCACCGTTGCGCCAGATGTGTTGGCGGACAGGTCGATGGCGACGGCATGGCGCGTGGTGTCATTGGGATCGGCGGTCACGCCGTCGGGCAGAACCTCGCTGAACGTCGCGGTGATGGTGCCGTCATTCTCGACCAGGTCCAGGGTGCCGGCCTGATCCAGAATGGCCACGGCCCGGGCGCCCGGGCCGGTGCCGGTATAGGAGGCCTCGATGGCGCCGGTATTGGAAACGGTGTTGACCTGTCCGCCTGCATCGACGGCGATGCTGACGGCCTCGCCGCCCGATTGCGACACCACCGTGCTGCGCACGGTGCCGCTATTGCTTACCGTATCGGCAACCCCGCCATTGCGAATCCAGAGCGTATGCGTGCTCGCTTCGAAGCTGCTGCCCAGTATGGTGCCGGAATTCAGAATGCCATGCTCGAGGATGGCGCGGCGCAGGGTGTTGCCCACTTGCGCGCCCTGAACGGAGATGGCGGTTGCGGCAAAGCCGTCATTGAGACCGGCCGCGGTGATGGTGCCGTCATTGATCAGGCCAAAGTCCCGGCCGTCTGCCGCGCTGCCAACCGCGCCCAGGGTGATGTCATTGCCCGCCGCTCCGTTCAGTCCGGCGCTGACCAGAATCGCCGGTGCCGAGCCCTGGGAGGCAATCTGGCCGCTGCGGGTGGGGTTGCCATTGGCATCAAGGACCGTGCCGTTGACGAAGCCGCCGCTGATGCTGGCAGAAATGGAAACCGCGGCGCCGCCTGCGGCCAGGTCATCGGCATCCAGCTTGGCGCGTTCGGTGGCGCTGTTGCGGCGCGTGGTTTCGCGAAACCCGGTGCTGCCAATGGTGCCGGTGTTGCTGACCGCGCCATTGACATCGGCATCGATGCCGAGGCCGACGCTGTTGGCGCCCTTGACGGAAATGCTGCCGTTATTGCTGATGTCGCCATTGACGGTCCCGGCAATGTGCACGCCATAGCCATCGGCGCCGGTCACGGTCACACTGCCATTATTGTTCAGATTGCCATCAAGCCCGGCCGTGATGCGGATCCCGGCCGACTGGGTGCCTTCCACGGTGATATTGCCGCCGGTGTCATTGCTGATATCGCCGGTAAATGGCGTGGACCCTTCGACCAGAACACCGGTGCGGCCGGTGCCAATGGCAAATGGGCCATCCGGATCGCCGTCATCATCGTCATCCGTTGGCGTGAAGTCCTCGAGCAGATTGATCGAGCCGGAATTGGTGAAAGCGCCGGTGCTGCCGCCGGAAATCAGAATGCCGGTGGTGTTGTCGGCATCGTTCGAGCCAATGGTGCCTTCATTGGTCACGGTGTTGTCGCTGTCCAGGGTGATTGCGGCGCCGGAATCGACCAGAACCGAACCGGCGGAGCGGATGATCAGGTCGCCGGCGCTGCCGCCATCAGCGGTGCTGGTGGCAATCGGGGTGGTGCGCTCGTCGCTGACCTCGACCTGGGCGCGGGCCATGCCGGCAAGCGCCAGGGCGGGAATGGCGACGGAAACCAAAAGAGCGTTACGCAACATGGGCGCCTGTTCCAGCATGACTCACCCGCTGCCCGTCCGGCACGCGGCAAAGCGCAGTCTTAGCCGATCCCGCTGCCGTCGTCCATCGGGGGCAGGCGGTTATTTCAGACACCAGCCCGGCGCATTTGCTGGTATTTTGCATTTTTCTGTCAAGCAGAAGAATTGGGTAATCCAACTGAACCCAGATCCCTGGCACTTTGTTGGCAAGAACGGGCTGGCACTGAGTTGAAAATGCGGGGTATGCAATCGCATTTCGGGTCTTCATTTTCTGAAAAACACTTGCGGTTGCATGCCTGTCAGGTCATATTCCTGAATTGAAAGGGCGTTTGGCGAGTCTGGGCGCTATGGGTAAGCAAGCCAGAGGAAGCCCCATGATGAGAGCCGCTTGTTGCCGTTTTGGCCGCCAGCCATTTTTGATGCCCAGAAATGGCAACGGGTTTAAGCTCCTTTGGCGTCTTTTGGTGCCGGCTTTGTTATTGGCATTCCTGGCAGCACCCAGAGCCATGGCTGCCGAGTTTCTGGTCAATTCAACAACGCAAGGCAGGCAAGGCAGCCCTGCCGTAACGGCACTGGCGGATGGCGGGTTCGTGATTGTCTGGAATAGCGATAACGGCAATGACAAGACAGTCGTGGCGCAACGCTATGACTCTGCCGCCACACCATTGGGGCCAGAGCTTCAGGTCGCGCCGCCTTCCCTCTTTATCTTTGATTCTCCGAGTGTTGTCGGTCTGAACAATGGTGAATTCATCGTTGCCTGGATAGAAATCAATGGTGCTATCAAGGCACGCCGCTATACAAGTGCGGGACTTTCCATGGGCGCGGAGTTTCAGCTCAATACGACAACGGCAGGCAGCCGCTCCAATCTGGACATGGCTGCGCTCAAGGACGGGGGATTCGTTGCGACCTGGACCGATGGCAGCCAGAGCGGCGGCGACACCAGTGCGTCCGCAATCCGCGCCCGGCGTTTTGACGCCTCAATCACTCCCCAGGGTGATGATTTCCTCGTCAACACGACAACCTTGAATTTCCAGCAAAATCCCAGCGTGGCGGCGCTGACTGATGGCGGGTTCATCATTGCCTGGTTTGATCAAAGCGCGCCCATCGGCATGACGGGTCCGCTGGCAACCCGGGCGCAGCGCTATGATGCCACAGGTGCCCGCGCGGGGACTGAATTTCTCGTCTACTCCAACCCCGAAATGAGCACAGCCATGCCGATTCCCGGCATAGCCGGTTTGAGCGATGGAGGGTTTGTCATTGCGTGGGCGGGTATCGATCCGACTGGGGTGGATAGCGCCGGCTTGTCCATTCTTGCGCAGCAATACGCTTCCAGCGGAGAGAAAAAGGGTGCGGTTTTTCTGGTCAACACCACAACACAGGATGGCCAGTTCGATCCTCAGGTGGCGGGGCTCAGCAATGGCGGGTTTGTCATCGCATGGACGGATTCGAGCCCGCCCAATCCGCCCAGCGTGTCTGATACGGACATCCGGGCACAGCGTTTCAGCGCTGACGGAGTCAGGCAGGGTCCGGAATTGCGGGCAAACGCGACCTTGCCCAGCGAACAGATCCTTCCCGCCATGGCAGCATTAAAGAATGGCGGATTCGTGATCGCCTGGTCCGATCGCAGCGACGGCAATATTCGCGCCAATGCGCTGGATTTGGTCGGAGAAACCACAATATATTCGTCGGTTTTGCCCGCCGCCCGCTCGGGCTATATAGGCGGACCGGCAGTAACGGTATTTGCCAGCGCCATCAATGCCGGGGTGAATTCCGGCCGGAATTGCAGGTTTGCCATACCCGATACTGCGCCGGTTACCCTGAGCTATCAGCTGGCCGATGCAACCAATACGCCCGTTGGCTTGCCAGATCAGGCCTTTGAGTTGTTTTCGGGCAGCACGCGTTCATTCATCCTTTCCTTTACGCCCGTGACAGCCAGTAATGGCTTGGATATATTTCCTGGTATTGTCTGTGATCAGGCCAGCGTGAGCAGCATAAGCGGTGTCAACACGGTATTTCTAAGCATAGACAACGCGGCCGCTCCTGACATTTTGTCCATCAGTGCCACCCCAGATGGCAATGGCGTTATAAGCATTTCTCCATCGGGCGTCAGTTTCATGACCGTTTCGGCCACGAATATAGGCGTTGGTGACGCGCCAGGCTCACAGGATGCCGCGGTAACGGTTTCGGTGGACGACGGTGGAGCAAACTTGCCGCTTATCTTGCAAATATGCGAAACTGATGCGGCTGGCGCATGCATAACGCCACTCGGCACTGGCGATATCCATACCGTCATTGGTGCGGGTCCCAGCTTCTTTGCCGTATTCGCTCTTGATCAGGCCAGTGGCGGCATTGTGCTTGATCCGGCAAATACCAGAGTGTTCCTTCGTTTCACTGATGCCTCTGGCACCGTGCGCTCGGTTACCTCGGCAGCGGTAACAGTGCAGTAACAGCCTTTCCGCTGGCCCGGCCGAAAACGTTTTGTGGCTGGGTTTCATCCTCCATGACGCAAAACATCCCGCCTTTGATCGCCGCGCGATCAAAGGAAAAGGCCATTGCCCCGCCGGTCTGTGGTCCACAACCCGCAGTATCGCTTCGGCTTTAAGGCGCTGGCTGGAAAAAGGCGGTAAGCCCCTGATTGCTATGGACTGAGACCGTGTTCATAGCCAGCGCACAAGGGCAGCTGTTTTGCGGATATCCGGCGCCTGTGCAGGTTGAGGCGCTTAGCGCGACAGGGCCGTCACTGCAAGCATTGCCTTGCAGGAATCGGGGCGGCCTGCCTGTGCCATCTTGCGTGCGCCCGGCGGTGCCAGGCCGGTGCGTCCGGGAGAGAGGCCTTTAAGTTGTGGTTCTCTGTGCGGTGTCTTTGCCGCGCTCTGGCCAGAACAGAGCGGCTCTGCCTTTGTCTCACCCATATAGCTTTTGGTGTCAGGGCAGATAGCGCTGAACAATGCCGGTGATGTTGTCAGCGCCGTAGCCTTCCTGAACGGCGGCAGTATAAATCGCGCGAAGCGTTTCACTGAGCGGCGTATTGGTGCCAAGAGCTGCTGCGCTCGTCACGACCAATCTGAAATCCTTGGAAACAAGATCGATGGGAAAGGCCGGTGGGAAGGCATCGCCCAGCATCGCCGCCGAGGCAAGCTTGAGCGCTGGCGATGCGACGGGTGTCGCGGTGGCAATCTCGATCACGCGTGTTGCATCATGACCCGAGCGGCGCGCCATCCCGATCAGTTCTCCCATTGCTGCCAATTGCGCGCCGAAAAGTGTGTTGACCATGAGCTTGACCAGCGTGCCCGCGCCATTTTCACCTGCGTGGTGAATGGCGCTGCCCATTGCCTCCAGCGCCGGACGGGCAATCTCCAGGGCGCGTTCAGGGCCGCCGACAAGGAAGATCAACTGCCCGGCCTCGGCCTGCGGGCGCGAGCCCGCGAGCGGCGCATCCAGAAATTGCCGCTCTGCATTGCGAAATGCAGTGGCGAGTTCACCAGTGAAGGGAAGTGACAGCGTCGAGCACTCAATGCCGATGGCGTTCTCCTGCATGGCCGTCAACGCGCCATGCTCCCCCAGCCATATGCTGTGCGAAGCCTGATCGTCGCGAACCATCGAAATGACAAGATCCGCACCCTCCGCCGCGGCGGCGGGCGTCGGCGCACGCACAGTTCCTTCTGGCGTCGCGCGCGCTTCAGAGCGATTCCACACCGTGAGCTCGTGACCGGCCGCACGCAAACGCGCGGTCATGCGCACGCCCATGGCGCCAAGCCCAAGAAAGGCAATTTTCATATCAGTCTCCGTTAGGCTTCAGCGGCCGGCCTCAATACGGGCGATGAGCGCGTCAATGTCCATTTTGGCTTGTGCCGTGCCGGCCTCAACAGCCGCCGTGTCTGCCGTTGTCGCCTGAACACTGATGAAATGGACCGTCGGCATGCCGAGGAATTTCAGGATGAAGTCGAGATAGGGCTCGAGGAAATTGGCAGCACGGAATGGACCGCCATCTTCATAGCCGCTGGCACCATAGGCGGCGCAGACAATTGCTGTCTCCGGCTTGGCCAGTCCGCTGAAATTGGTGCCGTCAAAGGAAAATGTGTGGCCGATGCGCACGATCTGGTCAATCCAGGCCTTCAGGCTGGCCGGTATGCCAAAATTGTAAATCGGCGTTGTAATCAGCAATGTGCCGGCGGTCTGCAATTCATGAATCAGTTTATCTGAGAGCGCAGTTGCCGCCCCAAGCTCATCCGTCATGGCGTCAGCGGGCGTGTAGAATCCGGTAATTGTGTCCTGACGGATTTGTTCAACCGGTTCCTTTGCCAGATCCCGGCGCGTGAACTGAATGTCTGGCTGAACGGATTTCCATCTGGTCTCAAGATAATCACCAAGTTCCCGGGAGTGGGAGCCGTTCAAGCGGGAACTGGAGTCGATACGAAGAATGTTGTGCATGACCAATCTCTCATTTGGCGGTTAAAGAATGCGGTCACGCTAAGGCATGCAAATCAATCGATAAATAGCTTGTTTTGCACATCAGTAGTGCGTAAAACGCATTAATGGATACGCGGCTTCTGACAATCTTTCTTGAAGTGATCCGCAGTGGGGGATTTGCCGCTGCAGCTCGCAATCTGGATCAGGATCCCTCTTCGATTTCACGGGCAATTGCGGCGCTGGAAGAGGAGGTTGGTGTGCGTCTGTTCCAGCGGACAACGCGCAAGGTGTCGCTCACGGAGGCTGGCAGCCATTTTGCCCTCAGGGTTGAGCCGGTTCTTGCCGAGTTGAACCAGGCCAAAGAGGATATTCTGACCGACAGCACCAAGCCCCGGGGGAAACTTTGCCTCAGCGCCTCTGTGGCGTTTGGCCAGATCTGCGTTATGCCGCTGGTGCCGTCTTTTCTTGAGCTCTATCCAGAGATTGATCTCGACCTGAAGTTCACCGACCGTAATGTTGACCTGGTTGCGGAACATGTTGACCTGGCCATCCGGCTCGGGCCGTCTGTTGATGTTGATCTCATGGCCGTGAAGCTGAGGAACACCCGCTATCGCGTCTGTGCCAGTTCTGACTATGTTCGCAAACACGGCTTGCCGGGAAGCCCCCGCGCCCTTGCACATCATCGTTGTGTTTGTTTCAACCTGCCAGGTTTCAGGACATGCTGGATTTTCAGGCAGAAGGATGGCCAAGTGGAAGAAATCGCCATCAAGCCGCGCCTCACCGTGTCCGGTGCGCTGGCTTTGCGGGATGCCACATTGGCCGGTCTCGGTCCGGCATTGATTTCTGATGGGCTCATTGGCCGTGCACTGTCGGAAGGCGCGTTGATCGACCTGTTTCCTGAACACGACGTTACAGCGACCACTTTCGACACCGCGGCCTGGCTGCTTTATCCGAGCCGCACATTCTTGCCGCGCAAGACCCGGGTCATGATCGATTTTTTGCGCAAAAACCTGGGAAAAGGCGAAACGGGCCAGGTGTTTTGATCAGGATACGGACTCATTCACCTGTCCGCACCTGTATGAGGACCCGGCACGCGTCAAACCGATGCCCTGAAATGCGGTCCGGGACCTCAGTTCCGCAGCAGTTCATGGCGGGCATTTTGTATCCGGCATGGCGCAGCGGCGGCAACGCTTTCCGGACAGGGTTTGAAAAGTGATGCGGCCTGTCTGCGCCATCTTGCGTGCGTCCGGCGGCGGCAGGCCGGTATGCCTGCAGGTCAGGAGGCGACTTTGGATGTCGGTTTTTTCTTCTTGTCGGAGTGGATCAGCAGCGGCTTGGCGTCGCCTTCGACGACTTCGGCATTGACTACCACTTCCTCGACGCTGTCATGGCCGGGCAGGTCGAACATGGTGTCGAGCAAAATGCCCTCCATGATCGAGCGCAGGCCGCGTGCCCCGGTCTTGCGGGCAATGGCCTTGCGGGCCACGGCCTTGAGCGCGTCTTCAGAGAAGGTCAGCTTGACCCCTTCCATGTCGAACAGCCGTTCATACTGCTTGATGAGGGCGTTCTTGGGCTCGGTCAGGATCGTCACCAGGGCATCTTCGTCGAGATTTTCCAGGGTGGCGATGACCGGCAGGCGGCCAATGAATTCGGGAATCAGGCCAAAGCGCATCAAATCGTCCGGCTCGACGCCGCGCAGAACCTCGCCCACTTCCCGGGTGTCTTCCTCGCGGACGTCGGCGCCAAAGCCGATGGACGAGCCCTTGCCGCGCTGGTTGATGACCTTTTCAAGCCCGGCAAAGGCGCCGCCGACAATGAACAGGATGTCGGTGGTGTCGACCTGCAGGAATTCCTGCTGCGGATGCTTGCGCCCGCCCTGGGGCGGCACCGAGGCGACGGTGCCCTCCATGATCTTGAGCAGCGCCTGCTGCACGCCCTCGCCGGAGACGTCGCGGGTGATGGACGGGTTGTCGGACTTGCGGCTGATCTTGTCGACCTCGTCGATATAGACGATGCCGCGCTGGGCCTTTTCGACATTGTAGTCGGCAGCCTGCAACAGTTTCAAGATGATGTTTTCGACGTCCTCGCCGACATAGCCGGCCTCGGTCAGCGTCGTCGCATCGGCCATGGTGAAGGGCACATCGAGAATGCGCGCCAGGGTCTGCGCCAGCAGCGTCTTGCCGCAGCCGGTGGGGCCGATCAGCAGAATGTTGGACTTGGCCAGTTCCACATCGGAGTTTTGCGACGCATGGTTGAGGCGCTTGTAATGGTTGTGCACGGCAACCGAGAGCACGCGCTTGGCATAGGCCTGGCCGATCACATAGTCGTTGAGCACATCGCAGATCTCGCGTGGTGTCGGCACCCCGTCGCTGGACTTGGAGAGCGAGTTCTTGGCCTCGTCGCGAATAATGTCCATGCACAGCTCGACGCATTCATCGCAGATGAACACCGTCGGGCCGGCAATCAGCTTGCGCACTTCATGCTGGCTTTTGCCGCAAAACGAGCAATACAACGTGCTTTTCGAATCGCCGCCTTCCGCGCCTGATTTGCTCACATCACACTCCACCGTTGTGCTGCCCGCCCCGGCGCGGTTGATGCGCACAGGCCAGGCTGCGTTTGTGAATGATAGGGCATGGCCCGCAACATTCAAACCCTAAATGCGAGTATCAGGTGCAAGACTTCAAGATATGTTTAACACCACAAGGCGTTTTGCCGCGTCCGCATGAACGCCGTCATGACCTGCCAGGGCGCGGCATTTTGCCATTCTGGCCGCAAGGGCGCTGCATGCATATGTTACCTGTGTTATCCTGATCACAATGTGGAGCAGCGCGATGAGCACGCACACCCCCTCTGGCGGGACGCCGTTTTCCGGTTATCTCGATGCTGCCAGCCTGGCAGCCCTGAAACCCGAAGCGATGCCGGAATGGGTGCCGCCCATGCTGGCGACCCTGACCCACGACCTGCGCGCCCGCAAGGGCTGGATCTATGAGCACAAGTTCGATGGCGAGCGCTGTTTTGCCTATCGCAGAGACAACAGGGTCACGCTCTTGTCGCGCAACCGCCATTGCCTGGACAACACATATCCCATGGTGCGGGCGGTTCTGGATGTGCCGGGGCCGGATTTCATTCTCGATGGCGAGGTCACTGCCGCCCAGGGCGATTTGTCGGATTTCCAGATTTTGCAAAAACTCATGCAGATCAAGGATCCGAAAAAGGCGGAAGCAAGCGGCATCACCATTGTCTATAATGTTTTCGACATTCTGCATTATGACGGGTTTTGCCTGCGCGATCTGCCGCAGCATGCGCGCAAGGCGATACTGGAGCATGAAATCCATTTTCCCAAACCCGTGGACATTGCCGGGACCATCACCAGCTGGACGCCGCAGTTTCAGCAAAAGATCTGCAAGCTGGGCTGGGAAGGCCTGATCGCCAAGGACACCACGGCGCCCTATGTCAGCAAGCGGGCACGCACCTGGCTGAAATACAAGTGCGCCATGAGCCAGGCCTTCGTCATTGGCGGCTTTACCGACCCCAAGCACAGCCGCGTCGGCTTTGGCGCCCTGCTGCTGGGGGTTTGCGACGATGCCGGGCATCTGCACTATGCGGGCAAGGTCGGCACCGGCTTTGATGATGCGTTTTTGCGTTCTTTGCGCGCCCGGATGGACAAGCTGGAAGTGCCGGAGCCGGCCTTCATCGACCCGCCCCGCGCCACCAGGGGCGTGCACTGGCTGCGGCCGCTACTGGTCGGCGAGGTCGGGTTTTCCGAATGGACCAATGCCGGGCGGCTGCGCCATCCGCGCTTTCTCGGCCTGCGCGATGACAAGCCGGCGCGCGAAACGCGCCGGGAGGATGCGCAATGAGCAGCGCCAAAAGGCCGCCCGCCAAGACCCTGGAGGTTGCCGGCCGCAAGATCGTCATTGGCCACCCGGACCGGGTCTATTTTCCCGATCCGGGCTACACCAAACTGCAGACCCTTTCCTATTATGCGCGCGTGGCCGGGCTGATGGCGCAGCGCACCCGCAACCGCCCCCTGGCCCTGCGCCGTTATCCCGAAGGCATTGCCGGGGAGGGCTTTTTTCAAAAGCGCGTCGGCAGCTATTTTCCGGACTGGATTCCGCGCGCGCCCCTGCCGCTGATTGGCGGCGGCACGCTGGACTATGCGCTTGGCGGCGATCCGGCGGCGCTGGTGTGGCTGGCCAATCTGGGCACCATCGAGTTTCATGCCATGCTGTGCCGCGCCGACAAGCCTCATGGCGCCGACCAGATCATTTTCGACCTGGACCCGCCGGAGGACTATGTGGACGATGTGCGCCTGGCGGCGCTGGGCCTGAAGCACATTTGCGACGATCTTGGGCTCACCAGCTTTGTCAAAAGCACCGGCTCACGCGGCTTTCATGTGATCCTGCCGGTGCAAAGACGCCATGATTTTGACGATACGCGCAGTTTCGCCAAGCTGATCGCCGCCCGGCTGATGCAGGCCATGCCCGGCAAGCTCAGCCTCGACATGCGCAAGGCATCACGCGAGAAACGCATTCTGGTGGATGTCTGGCGCAATGGCTATGGCCAGACCGCGGTGGCCCCGTTCAGCCTGCGCGCCCGCCCCGGTGCACCGGTGGCGGTGCCGCTGACATGGCAGGACCTGCAAACCCCGGATGTTCATCCGCGCGCGGTCACCCTGGGCAATTTTGCTGAGCACGAGGCGGCGGCCCGCGCCGCCTGGCCGGACAGGCTGGGGCCGCCAGGCCGCATTGAAAAGGCCTGGAAAGCCTTAGAGTCCTGAAACGGCTTTTCGTATCATCCGGCACCAGCGCCCATCGAATTTTTGATACGATGGAAATGCGAGAGCCTGAACCCAATTGGGTTCAGGCCCTAATCAAAAAACGACCAGACCACGGCCACGAGGCTGTAGCCAATCAGGGTATAGCCGCCGTCTATGACCGCCATCCTGATCGGGTAGGTGCCGTAAATCCAGCCATAGGCCGAGGTTGTCAGGGCAAAGAAAATCCCCAGCAGCAGGCCGTATCCGAGCGCGCTCTTCCAGCCCTTGACCTGCAGCCTGTCGAGGATCAGGCCAATGCCCAGGGACACCACCAGCACATTGGCAAAGCCCAGCGCCATGCCCACGGCCGGTGTGAAATGGTAGACGGTGTTTTCATCATAGCCCATCAGGGCCATCATCGGCTTGTCGAAAATGATGCCATACCAGACAAAGCCCAGTGCGAAAAAGGCGATGCTCGCGGCCACGAGGCCGGAAAGTTTCAGTCCGAAGATTTTGGGCATGTGCTCCCCCCGTTCTGGTGCGCGCCCTTGTCAGGGCGCCCCCTTGCGATTAGTCAGGGCGGCGCAGTGCGCTGGCCCCGGGCCATCCTACATCACTCTGTGGTCTTTTCATAATCATGTCTGACAGCAACCGTATCCTCATCACCTCCGCGCTGCCCTATATCAACGGCATCAAGCACTTGGGCAATCTCGCAGGCTCGATGCTGCCGGCGGATGTCTATGCGCGCTTCGAGCGCCTGCGCGGCGCCGAAGTGCTCTATATCTGCGCCACCGACGAACATGGCACCCCGGCGGAACTGGCCGCGGCCGCGGCAGGCATGAGCGTGCGCGCCTATTGCGACGAGCAGCACGAAATCCAGCGCCGCGCCTGCGAAGGCTTTGATCTCTCCTTCGACTGGTTCGGGCGCTCTTCCAGTGCTGAAAACGCGAAGCTGACCCAGCATTTCGCCGACGTGCTCGAAGACAATGGCCTGATCGAGGAACGGGTTTCCGAACAGGTCTATTCGATTGATGACGGCCGGTTCCTGCCGGACCGCTATGTCGAGGGCATCTGCCCCCATTGCGGCTATGAGAAGGCCCGCGGCGACCAGTGCGACGACTGCGGCCGGGTGCTCGATCCGGTGGATCTGCTGGAGCCGTATTCGGCGATTTCCGGCTCGCGCAATCTCGAAGTGCGTGAAACCCGCCATCTCTTCCTGCTGCAATCGAAAATGCAGGACCGGGTGCGTGCGTGGGTCGAGGCCGCGAAAGACTGGCCGCCGCTGGCGCGCTCCATTGCACTCAAATGGCTGGACGAGGGCCTGCAGGACCGCGCCATTACCCGTGACCTCACCTGGGGTGTGCCGGTCTTGCGCCATGGCAAGCCGCGGCCCGGTTTCGAGAACAAGGTGTTCTATGTCTGGTTCGATGCGCCGATTGAGTATATCGGCGCCACCCAGGAGCGCGCCTCGGCAGGCCATGGCGACTGGCAGCGCTGGTGGCGGACCGATGCGGGCGCCGCCGATGTCTCCTATGTGCAGTTCATGGGCAAGGACAATGTCGCCTTTCACACGGTCAGCTTTCCCATCACCCTGCTGGGCTCGGAAGAGCCCTGGAAGACCGTTGACAAGCTCAAGGCCTTCAACTGGGTGACCTGGTATGGCGGCAAGTTCTCGACCTCGCAAAATCGCGGCATTTTCATGG
>JALWUB010000409.1 GCA_026993275.1 Robiginitomaculum sp.
CGCGCAGATCGTGGACGAGGCGCGCGCCCTGGTGCACAGCGGCGTGCGCGAAATCACGCTGCTGGGCCAGAACGTCAATGCCTGGTCCGCCCCGGCGCCTGATGGCAGCGGCCAGTGGGGCCTGGGTGCGCTGATCCGCCATCTGGCGCGCCTGGATGGCCTGGAGCGTATCCGCTACACAACCTCGCATCCGCGCGACATGGACGCCGGCCTGATTGCGGCGCATGGCGAGGTGGACAAGCTGATGCCCTATTTGCACCTGCCGGTGCAGTCGGGCTCGGATCGGGTGCTCAAGGCGATGAATCGCGGCCATGGGGTTGAGGACTACTGCCGCATTATCGACCAGATCCGCAGCGTCCGGCCCGACATGGCCATTTCCGGCGATTTCATCGTTGGCTTTCCCGGCGAGACAGACGCCGACTTTGAGGCCACCCTGGCTCTGGTGCGCCGCATTGGCTATGCCTCGGCCTATTCCTTCAAGTATTCGCGCCGCCCCGGCACGCCCGGCGCACGGCGCGGCGATCAGGTGCCCGAAGCGGTCAAGACGGAGCGCTTGGCGGCCTTGCAGGCCGTGCTGAACGCGCAGCAGGCGGCGTTCAACAGCGCCATGAGCGGGCGCGTGCTGACCGTGCTGTTCGACAAGCCCGGGCGCCATGAGGGGCAATTGTGCGGCCGCAGCCCGTATTTGCAAAGCGTCCATGCCGAGGCGCCAAAGGCGCTGCTGGGCCAATTGGCCAAGGTGCGGATCAGCGCTGCCGGCCCCCACGCCCTGCATGGTGTCTTGTGCAAGGAGGCAGAGGCGGCGGCGTGAACAAGCCTGTGCGCATAACGCTGAAATCCCCGGACATTGCCGCCAGTGTATGCGGCATTAACAGCGAAAACCTGGCCCTGGTGGAACAGGCCTTTGATGTGCTCATCGATGCGCCCGGCGACGGGTTTGTGGTGCGCGGCCGCGCCCAGGGCCAGGGCCCGGCCCGTGCCGTGCTGCAAACCCTGATCAAGGCGGCGGAAAGCGGCCAGACGCCGGATGCGCCCAGCGTCCGCGCCGCCATCGCCTTTGCCCGCAAGGGCGAAACGCCGCATGCCAGGGACGGCTTTGTGGTGCCGCGCGCCAAGCGCCTGATCAGCCCGCGCAATCCGGCGCAAAAGGCCTATATCGATCTGCTCCGGGGCGCTGACGCGGACCTGGTCTTCGGTGTCGGTCCGGCTGGCACCGGCAAGACCTTTCTGGCGGTCTGCTATGGCGCCTCCTTGCTGGCGGCGCGCAAGATCGACAAGCTGATCGTCGCCCGCCCGGCGCTGGAGGCTGGTGAACGGCTGGGGTTCCTGCCGGGCGCCCTGGAGGAAAAGGTCGACCCCTACATGCTGCCGGTCTGGGATGCGCTCAACGAGGCGCTGGGACAGGAAACGGTGCTGAAACGCCGCGCCGAGGGGCGCATAGAAATTGCCCCGCTGGCCTTCATGCGCGGCCGGACACTCAGCCATGCCTTTGTCATCATTGACGAGGCGCAAAACGCCACCATCGCGCAAATGCGCATGGTGCTGACCCGGCTTGGCGAGGGCAGCCGCATGGTGGTCACCGGCGACCCCAGCCAGTCTGACCTGCCCCGGGAGCAGCCGTCGGGGCTTGCCCATGCACTGGACGTGCTGAGCGGCGTGGAAGGCTGCGCCATTGCCCGCTTTACCGGCAAGGATGTGGTCCGCCACCCGCTGGTGGCACGGATTGTTGCGGCCTATGAAGCCGAAGGGTCTGCGCTGGATGGCTGACGCTGGCGAACAGGTTGATGTCCGTGTGTCGGCGCCGCAATGGGGCTTGAGCGAAGACGCGGCCCGGGCGCTGGTTCGTGATGTGATGCAGGCGCTGCGCGCGCATCAGGACGCCATGCCGGGCGGCATGCTGGAGGTGTGGTTTGCCAGTGATGAAGACCTGCATGATCTGAACAAGCGTTTTCGCCATCAGGACCGGCCGACAAACGTGTTGTCCTTTGCTGCGCCTGCCGGCCAGGACAGCCAGCTTGGCCAGCTTGCCCTGGCCTGTGAGGTATGCCAGCGCGAGGCCCGGGAGCGGGGGCTGCCGCTGGAAGCGCATGTGCGCCATCTGGTGCTGCATGGCCTGCTGCATGTGCTGGGGTATGATCATCAAACCGCAGAAGAGGCAGACACCATGGAGGCGCTCGAGCGCGCCATCATGCGCGCCATGGGGCTGCATGACCCCTATGTGCTGAAGGAAGACGCGCCCTGTGACTGAGAAGACGCACACCAGCGGCGGATTGCTGGCCGGCCTTGCCGCCCTGTGGCGGCAAAAACCGGCTGAGGAGCACCAGCCGGATGAAGACGCCCAGGAACTGATCGACAATGCCACGGCGTTCGAGCGGGTGCGGCTGGAAGACATCATGGTGCCACGGGCCGACATTGTCGCCGTCAGCGAGGACGCCACGCTTGAGCAGCTGGCCCGGACGTTCATTCACTCTTCGCATTCCCGCCTGCCGGTCTATCATGAAACCCTGGATGACCCGCGCGGCATGGTCCACATCAAGGACATCTTGCGGTTTTTGCTTCCCGAAGGTGAACGGCCCGCTGACCTGGAGGCCAGGATTCTGGCCAAGATCGTGCGCCCGGTCCTGTTTGTTCCGCCCAGTGCCCATGCCGATGACCTGATGCTGAAAATGCAATCCACCCATATCCATATGGCGCTGGTGGTGGATGAATATGGCGGCACGGACGGGCTGGTGACGCTCGAAGACCTGGTCGAGCAGATCGTCGGCGAGATCGAGGATGAACATGACAGCGCCGCGCCCATGCTGAAGGCCCTGGCGCCCGGAAAATGGGAGGCCGATGCGCGCGTGCCGATAGAAGAGCTGGAAGCGGGCATCGGGCATGACCTTGGCCAAGGCTCCGATGAAGACGATGTCGACACGCTGGGCGGTCTGGTGTTTCAGCTTGCCGGGCGGGTGCCGCAGCGCGGCGAGATCCTGCTGCACCCGGCGGGGCTGGAGTTCGAAGTCAAGGAGGCTGATCCGCGGCGCATTCACCGTTTGCTCATCCGCACCCGGGACAAGGGTCATGAGCATTAACCGCGCGCCGTTCCGCGCCCTGAAACCCGGCGCCGCCCGCCACTGGCTCAAAACCCTGCCGGGGCGCATAACGGCCTTGCGCGGCTGGCGGGCGCAGCTTCTGGCGCTGGGTGCCGGCGCGGTGTATGCGGCCGGTCAGGCGCCTTTTCACCTCTGGCCCTTGAGCATGCTGTCGCTGACGCTGTTTGTCTGGCTGCTTGACGGCGCACACAATGGGCCGCATCCGCTCCGCAGCGGCTTTTGGCGCGCATTCAGCTTTGGCTTTGGCCAGT
>JALWUB010000410.1 GCA_026993275.1 Robiginitomaculum sp.
GCCCAGCCCCTGAGCCGGGTCTGCTGGCCATCCTTCTCGGTCAGTGGCGAGACGGTGACATGCAGGTCCGCCAGCGGGCTCATGGCAATGGCGGCCTCGGTGGTGGGCATGCCGCTGGCTGGATAGAAGCGGTGCTCCGGAAACAGCGTGCCCCTGGGTTTGCCGGTCTTGTCCAGCAGGGTGATGCGGGCCCGGTCGGCGGCGTAATTGGGGCCGCGCACCTTGGTGATGCCATCAAAGCGCGCCGCAATATGGCCGAGCCGCACCACATCGCCGGGGCTCACGGCCTTGCTGATTTCGCTGGAAAACAGCGCCGTTGCCGCCATGCCGATGGCGGCGATGGCGAGCCCGCCATGGGCCAGCACCATGGCCCAGCGGTCCAGCGTCCAGCGGCTGTTGCGCGCCTTCACGCCATAGCTGAGCGTGCCCGCGCCCACCCACAGCGCCGCGCCCATGGCCAGCGGCCCCATGAGGCTGCCCGGCTTCAGGGCCGCGGTCAGCGCCGCCCCGCTGAGTGCCAGCACCAGCGCAAAACGGCCTTGCCCGAGCACCTGCATCAGCGTGCCCTGGCGCCAGCGCGCCAGCGGCGCCAGCCCCATGGCGGCCATGCCGATGACAAAAAGCGGGATGGCGGTGGCGGCAAAGAATGGCGCCCCGACCGAGAGCGGCGCGCCGCCCAGGGCATCGACCATCATGGGATAGAGCGTGCCCAGCAGAATGGTCGCCGCCGCCGTGGTCATGACCAGATTGTTGACCAGGATCATGGCCTCGCGCGAAGCCGGGGTGAAGCGCACATCGGCCTCGAAATCGCGGGCCCGCATGGCGAAAAGCACCAGGGCGCCGCCGATGACCACGCTCAGATAGGCCAGGATCGCCAGCCCGCGTGCCGGGTCCACGGCAAAGGCATGGACCGAGGTGACCAGGCCGGAGCGGACAATGAAGGTGCCGATCAGGCTGAGCGAAAAGGTGAGGATGGCCAGCAGCACGGTCCAGCCGGGAAATCCGCCGCGGCGCTCCAGCACCAGGGTCGAGTGCACCAGGGCCGACCCGGCCAGCCAGGGCAGCAGGGAGGCGTTTTCCACCGGGTCCCAGAACCAGTAGCCGCCCCAGCCCAGTTCGCGATAGGCCCACCACGAGCCAAGCGCGATGCCCCAGGTCAGAAATCCCCAGGCGATCAGCATCCATGGCCGCGCCCGGCGCGCCCAGTCCGCATCGATCCGGCCCCTGGCCAGTGCCCCCATGGCCATGGCAAAGGGCACGGCAAAGCCGACATAGCCGAGATAGAGAATTGGGGGATGGATGGCCAGGCCGACATCCTGCAAGAGCGGGTTGAGGCCGCGCCCGTCGGCGGCGGCGGGCACCTGCCGCCAGAACGGGTTGGAGGCCAGCACGATAAACAGCAGCACCCCGGCGCTGAGCACAGCGAGCACGCCGATGGCGAAGCGGCTTTCCTCTGCCGGGTGCCGGGCCTGGGACTGGGCAAAGGCGGCGCCATAGAGGGCCAGGATCAGCGCCCACAGCAGCATCGAGCCCTCATGATTGCCCCAGGTGGCGGCAATCTTGTAGAACAGGGGCTTGTCCGCATGGCTGTTGGCAACGACGACGGCAACGGAAAAGTCCGAAGCGGCGAAACTGGCAACCAGGAACAGGAAGGCGGCGAGCACGGCCATGGCCTGGGCACGGGCGGCGCTGAGCGCCAGGGCGCTGTCCTTGCGCACAAGGGCGGCGAAGCCCTGCAACAGCGCACAGGCCAGCGCCAGCAATAGCGAAAGCAGTCCAAGTTCAGCACTCATGGCCGCTCTTCTAGCCGGTTCTGGCCGCCAGCGCACCCCTGCACATGAGAAATCAGGTCCTGGTGAATTGTCGCACCCGCGCAGCTTGTAGAGCACCGGGCTTTGGCGGTAGTATCCGCAGCGCCGGGGCCGGGCAAATCTGGCGATGAGGATGCTATGAAACCGAGAAAGCGCAATGCCCGCCTGCTGGCCATCGGCCTGGGCGCCGTGATTCTGGCGGCGGCGGTGTTCCTGGTGACTTCGGCCTTGCGCCAGAGCATTTCCTATTTTCTCACGCCATCGGAACTGGTGCAGAGCACCCCGCCCGCCGGGCGCAAGCTCAGCCTAGGCGGCATGGTGGAAAAGGGCAGCGTCAAGCGCGGCAAGGGGCTGGATGTGCGCTTTCGTGTCACCGATTTCAAGAACACGGTTACCGTGCATTATGACAAGGTCCTGCCGGATCTGTTCCGTGAGGGACAGGGTGTTGTCGCCGAAGGGCATCTGGGCCGTGACGGCGTCTTCATGGCCTCGCGCGTGCTGGCAAAACATGATGAAAAATACACTCCGCCGCCCATTGCCCGGGCACTCAAAAAGGCCGGCATGCCCGCACAGGCACAGCAATAGAGGCTCCGGCCTGGCCCGGAACGTGTCTGCAGCCTGACCATTTGTTGCATTTACGCAACAGCAAAGCGCAAACGCATGTTAAATCGCAAATTGAAAATTCTGCTCTGGTGTTTTAAAAGAGTTTATAGTAGTTGTTTGAAGGGACGCTTGGAATCAATTCCGGTGTGTCCGAGTGGTGCGCGTTGGCAAGCCAGATTGGCAAGCTGCCCTGCGGGCACTGTGTGATCAGTTTTTCGAGGGGCAGCCTCGGGAGGGGATGATGAAAAAAACACTTCTTTGCGCAGCCGCAATGGCGGCTTTGCTGGGCACGGCCTCCGGTTCGTTTGCCGCTGACGAAGGCTGGTATGTTCGCGCCGGTCTTGGCTATGGCGCTCTTGAGAGCATGAACATGAAAGGCGGCCTGAACGGCAAGATCAATTCGGATGGCGGCGAGCTTCGCCCGACCATCGGTTTTGGCTATGCCTTCGGCAATAACTGGCGTGTCGATTTTGACGGCACCCAGCGCTATAACGACACAGGAGCGGTCGGGAAATATCCGTACAGCTCTTCCGATGTGCACTCCATCTCGTTGATGGCCAATGTCATCTACGACTTTGACACCGGCACCAGCCTGGTGCCCTATCTGGGCGCCGGCATCGGGTATGCCAAGAGCCATCTGAGCGCCATCGGCCTGGCCAATCCGGCGCTGGGCAATGCCTCGGCAATCAGCGCCGTCAGGGATCAGACCGGCGACATTGCCTATAACCTGCTGGCGGGTCTGGGCTACAACATCAACCAGAACTGGGCGCTTGATCTGGGCTATCGCTATTTCTCGATCCCGAACCAGAAGTTTGACGGCTATACCGGCACCAATCCGGCGGTTTTCGATATTGGCGACAACACCTCTCATGATGTGTTCCTGCAGATCCGCTACAAGTTCGGTGCGCCGCCACCT
>JALWUB010000411.1 GCA_026993275.1 Robiginitomaculum sp.
CGAAAGCCCGACTGAACCGGTGGAGCCAAGAATGCTGACGCGTCTGGCCTCTTTGGTTTGACAGGGCGTGTCCATGTCAGACCACAATTCCGGGAAACGCCATGTGAAACAGCGCCAGCGCCATGCCTGCCGCCAGGAGCGCATCCAGCCGGTCAAGAAAGCCGCCATGGCCAGGAATGGCCGTGCCGGTATCCTTGACGCCAAAACGGCGCTTCAGCCAGGAGGCAAGAAGATCGCCGCCAACCGAGACAACAGCCAGGGCCGCAGACAGCACCTCCAGCGCCATTCCGCCATCATAGCCGGTCAGGCGCGCTGCCACGCCGCCGGCCAGCGTCCCCAGCGCCACTCCGGCGGCAAAACCGGACCAGGTCTTGTTGGGGCTGATGGCTGGCCACAGCTTTGGCCCGCGCAACTGGCTGCCCATGAGGTAGGCAGCAGAATCCGCGGTCCACACCACGGCAAACAAATAGGCCAGGCGGTTCAGCCCACCCGGACCCTGGCGCAAATACAGGACCGCGAGCACAGCAATGCCGATATAAAACAGCCCGCCAGCCGCGCGCCACGGCTTGCCCCGCCCTGCGCGCTCAAGAGCGCCCGCCAAGGTGACGGCAACAAGCGCCAGCAAGGCCGGTTTCCACTTGCCTGCACTGGCCAGCAGCACCGGAGCCACCAAGCCGGCCATGGCATAGATATAGGCCCACAAGCTGGCGTAATGATCTGACATCCGGATCCATTCACGCGCCATGGCCGCGGTCAGGAAAGCCGCCAAAAGCGTAAACCAGATGCCGCCTGCAATGGTGCAGACCAGGGTAACCGCAATCAGCACCAGAGCCGAAACCACCCGGACCCGGAAATCGCGCTGGGCGGCAAGGCCTGCCTTTGTGTGCTCTGTGCTCATGTGCCGATTCCACCCCGGCGGCGTTCGCGATTGTGATAAATCCGGAACGCCTCCTCCAGGTGTTGCTGATCAAAGTCAGGCCACAACACATCAAGCACCACAAACTCCGCATAGGCGCTTTGCCACAACAGAAAATTGCTCAGCCTTTGTTCGCCGCTGCTGCGCACCACCAGGTCAGGATCAGGCATGAAGGAGGTATCCAGATGCCGGGCAATATCGGCCTCGGTGATGCTGTCAGGGTCGAGCGTCCCATCGCGCGCTTCGCGGGCAAGGGCGGCACAGGCCCGGGTAATTTCATCGCGGCCGCCATAATTGAAGGCAATGTTCAAAAACAGGCGGTCATTGCCTGCCGTCTTGCTTTCCACCTGCTCAATCAGCGCAATCAGGTCATCATCGAGCTGTTTGCGGCCGCCCAGAACGCGCACCCGGACCCCGTTCTTGCGCAAGTTTTCAATGTCCTTATCAACAAAGTTGCGCATCAGATCAAACAGCGCCATGATTTCCTCGCGCGGCCGGCGCCAGTTTTCGGTGGAAAAGCTGTAGAGGGTCAGATAGCGCACCCCCAGATTGCCCGCGGCCCTGACGCAGCGCCGCACCGCCTCGACACCCTGGTGATGGCCATACTGGCGCGGTTTGTGGCGCGCCGCGGCCCAGCGCCCATTGCCATCCATGATGATCGCGACATGCCTTGGCGCCTGTGGCGCAGTTTGCGCCGCATCCTCTGTCATGACTGCCGGATCCAAAACCATGGGTTCCATTCGTTGTCTGCAAGATGCGGGCCTGTCAGTCACAAACCCGCATCGCCATCTTAGCCTATTCGCGGCAGATTTCAGCGCGCAATCGCTGCACTGCGGACTTGCCGCCTAAACCTGCATGATCTCGGCTTCCTTGGCGGCCAGTGCCTGATCGATTTTGGCAATCGCCGCATCGGTTGCCGCCTGCACCTGTGCGCCCATGGCCTTGTGCTCGTCCTCGCTCAGTTCACCGGCCTTTTCCATGCGTTTGAGCATGTCCATGCCATCGCGGCGGACATTGCGCACCGCGACACGGGCCTGTTCGCTATAGCGCCCGGCCAGCTTTGTAAGCTCCTGGCGGCGTTCCTCGTTCAAGGGCGGAATGGGGATGCGCAAATTCTGTCCGTCAACCACCGGGTTCACCCCCAGCCCCGCCGTGCGAATGGCCTTTTCCGCGGCCTGCACCATGCTCTTGTCCCAGACCTGCACGCTGATCATGCGCGGTTCCGGAACCGAGATGGTGCCAATCTGGTTCAGCGGCATGGTCGCGCCATAAGCCTCAACCTGAACGGTATCCAGCAAGGCGGCGCTGGCCCGTCCCGTGCGCAAGCCGCCAAACTCGTGCTTGAGGGCCGTCAGGGCCCCCTCCATGCGCCGTTTCAGGTCGTCGAGATCAAAAGTGCTCATCATACAAATTCCTGCGCTGTTGCTGCGCCTATAACCGTGCAAATGCCCGTGCCTTCCAGGACCTCGCGCAAACGGCCTGGCTGTTCGATGGAAAAGACAATAACAGGGATCTGGTTGTCGCGCATCATGCTGATTGCGGACGCATCCATGACCCGCAGATCCTGGGCCAGAACATCATGATAGCTGAGGTGTTTATAGCGCCTGGCACCGGCATTGGTTTTCGGGTCCGAGTCATAAACGCCATCCACCTTGGTGCCCTTGAGCAGCACATCACAGCCAATTTCCGCCGCCCGCAAGGCAGCCCCGGTATCGGTGGTGAAAAATGGATTGCCCGTGCCCGCGGCAAAGATCACCGTGCGGCCGCGCTCCAGATGGCGTATCGCCCGGCGGCGGATATAGGGCTCGCACACCGACATCATCGGGATTGCGGACTGAACCCGGGTTTCAACCCCCAGATTTTCCAGTGCGTTTTGCATGGCCAGGGCGTTCATGATGGTGGCCAGCATGCCCATGTAATCGGCTGTGGCGCGCTCCATGCCCTGTTCCGCCGCAGAAAGTCCGCGAAAGATATTGCCACCGCCGATCACCAGACACATCTGCACGCCGGAACGCACCGCTTCGGAAACTTCCCTGGCGATGCGTGTCACCGCCTTTTGGTCAATGCCATAAGACTGATCACCCATCAGCGCCTCACCGGATATTTTCAGCAAGACACGCTTGTAGCGGCTTTCTGGCGCGTCACCTTCCTTGTCGGCACTCATGGCAATGGCGGTCCCTTCGTTCTGTTCTTTGCGACTCATGTGCGCGCAAGATAGCCCGAACACGCGACGCCGTAAAAGTCCGTCCTTGGCGGCATGAGCGGCACTTTCGCGCATGTGCGCACACGCAATGGCAAGCTGGTGGTGTTTTCAGGGTTTTTTGAAGGCAATCAAGAAATTTTTGCAATCATTTTTGCGATCACCGCTCCGCACGGCCCCGATGACATTACACATCAACGCCCCAGTCTTGCAGCACAGTGCTGTTGTCCTTGCCGGGAGACGGCGGCGCACCGGCAATGGCGCCTGGGGTTCTGGAAAACCGCGGCGCGGGCGCAGGCTGCATGATGCCGTCAATGTCGACAAACGTGCCCCGGGCCTTGTTGTGGGGATGGTCTGCCGCCTCGACCATGTCCATGACCCCGGCGGCACAGGCATCCGTGCCTTCGAGCAATGCGCCCCAGTGCGCGCGCGGCTCACTGGCAAAAAGACCGGCAAGCTTCTGCCGCAAATGCGGCCAGCGCGCAGGGTCATAGGGGTTGTCCCATTCCGGTTCGTTCAAGCCCAGCTTTTCGCGCAGCAGCGCATAAAATTGCGGCTCAATGGCGCCAATGGAAAAAAACCGGCCATCGGCGCACGCATATGTGCCATAAAAGAATGCGCCGCCATCAAGAATGTTGGCTTGCCGGTGCGCCGCATCCCAGCGCCCGCTCTGGCGCAGCCAGTGGATCGGCGCCATCAGGCTGGCGACCCCATCGGCAATGGCGCAATCAACCACCTGGCCTTCGCCGCTTTGGCGCGCATGATGCAGGGCAGCCAGCACGCCAAAGGCCAGATACAGCGCCCCGCCGCCATAATCGCCCAAAAGATTGAGCGGCGGCGGCGGCGGCCTGTCTGCTTCGCCAATGGCATTCAGCGCGCCGGTTATGGCAATGTAGTTGATGTCATGCCCGGCGGCCTGGGCCAGCGGCCCATCCTGCCCCCAGCCGGTCATGCGCCCGTAAACCAGCGCTGGATTGGCCGCCAGGGCCTCATCCGGGCCCAGCCCCAGTTTTTCCATGACCCCCGGACGGAACCCTTCCAGCACGATATCGGCCTTGGCCATCAGCGCCCGGGCTGTGCGGCAATCAGTTTCAGATTTCAGGTCAAGGCAGATCGAGCGCTTGCCGCGCCCGGTGATGTCGGCCGGGCCGCCGTCCTGAGCGCCGGGGCGGTCAATGCGGACAATGTCGGCGCCCTGGTCAGCCAGCAGCATGGCGCAAAACGGCGCCGGGCCAATACCGGCGAATTCCAGCACCTTCACCCCCACAAGCGGACCGGAGCGTTTTGTCTGCTTTTGCATGATGAGCCCCCTAATATCTTGGCAAGATTATGCCAGTATGGTCTTCGTTCGAATCGGAGGGGAAGTCCAGCCGCTTGCTGGTGCACACGGGCGCCTTTGGCAAGTGCGGGCCAGATAACAGATGGATTTCAGAGCGCGGATTCTGGTTGTTGCGGACAAGAGCGACGCCATCTTGAGCGCCGCAGCGCGGCTGGATCATGCCGGCTTGCGCACAGTGCAGGCCCGCACGGGTGAAGAGGCGGAAATTGCCGCTGCCGATTTCAGCGTTGAAGGCGTGCTGATCGACACACTGGAACAGGGCTTTGAAAATGCCGTGCGCCTGGCGCACCGGCTGCGTGAGTGCGCCAAGGGCCGCCCCCTGCCCATTCTCGCCGTTGCCGAACGTGGCGGAAACGCTCCTGGAGACGACATCTTTGCCAGCATTTTGCGCACACCGGTGCATCCGGCGCAGCTGGAAGCACGGCTGCAGGCCGCCCTGCGCGTGGCCCTGATGGAAGAAGAAGCGGTGCAGCGAAGCAAGACCATGGCGGAGATGGGCGAAGAGGTTGCGGCCGCATCCCTGAGCCGCCGCAGCGGTCAGGGGCCGGTTTCGGTCCTGTTTGCAGGCAATGCCGCCCCGCAATTCATTGCGCTCAAGAATGCGCTGGAGAAAACCGGGGCGAATGTGACCGCGGCGATGACCTCCTTTACGGCCTTCGATTATCTGCATGACCGCAGTTTTGATGCCATCGTCCTGAATGCACTCAAGGAAAACGAACCCGCCTTCACCATTGTCGCGGCCATGCGGCGCAACACCAGGCTGTTTCACGTCCCCGCCATCCTGCTTGTTGATTCCAGCACCTTCAACGCGGCGGACGAGGCCTTTGCGCGCGGCGCCAGCGACCTTCTCGATGCCCATATAGACGAAGATGACGCCCGCCAGCGCATTCTTGGCCTGGCCGAAGAACGCCGCCGCCATGAACGCACCAAGGCGATTTTCGAGGGCGTGCGCACGCATGCCGTCATTGATTCCGAATCCGGACTGTTCAATCCGCAATTTTTTGCCCGCCACCTTGGCCGCATGACCCGCCGCGCGCGCGAAATCGGCCGCCCCCTTTCGCTGGCAGTCCTGCGCGCTGGCGTGCCGGCCGCCATCAGCCGCCCATACCGGGAATCCGCCCGGCGCCAGCTTGGCGGCATGCTGCGCCATCTGGTGCGCGCCGAGGACATGGCCTCGCGGCTGGCGCCGGGTGCCTTTGCCATTGTGCTGCCCGGTGCCGACAAGGCCATGGCGCAAATCGCCACCAGCCGCATTGAAGGCGTGATTGACTGCACCGCCTTTGAAAGCGGCGACGAGGAACACCCGTTTCAGCTTGAACTGGAGAGCCGCGTCGTGGAATTGCGCGCGCGCGAAACCGGCGAAGGCATGTTGCGCCGGGCGCTCAACCAGTAACCCGGCAGTAACCCCTCCTGTGCTGCAATCACCAGCCGTGGAGGAGAAGACCAATGCACACATCCCGTTCAGATGCCCTGATCAAGGAATACAGCAAATACGCCCCCTTGAGCATGAACGAGGCCAGTGCCCTGGCGAACCGGATTTTTGCCGATGCGCCGCCAACCCGCGAAGAAGCCCAGGCCTTGCTTGAAGCCTGCGCCCTTTTTGGCGCGCAGGAGCGCGGCTGGCATCATATCGCCATTGACCTGACTGCACGTGCCGTCATGGCGCAAGATGCGCCTGGCGCACTGCAGCCCGGCGCCGAAGACTGGCTGATCGCCACCCTTGCCAGCACCAGCGGGCCCGGTGATGAAACCACGCTGGAACTCGTCCGCTGCATCATGCAGACGGCCAGCAATGCCAGCGAGCGGCTGGGCCGTTTTGGCCTGCGCGCGGCCCTCGCCAGCCTCAAGGCCGCAGCGCCGCGGATCACGCCGGACAGGGCGGCGATGGCTTAGGGCCAGGGCCTATTAATTGCATCCATTCTGCGCTGGCGGATTTGTGTTCTGAACAGGAGGGATGGTGCGGGAAATGTGGTGCATTTTCAAGCCATTCCGACGTATTCAGGGCGAAAATCCGCCGCGCCCATATGGGTTTGACAGGAAAGCTCAATCTGCGGCGCAAACGCTCCTCGAATAGGGGCGGCCTGTCCTTCGTCGCGTTTGCTGGCATCTTGCCCTTTCCTGTCAAACAGAATTGCATGAAATTAATAGGTCCTGACCCTAGGGCCAGACCCTTCGCTCAGGCGTTCTTTTCCATAAACACCTTTGGCACCAGCAAGATGGCGCAGGGCGCATCGCGCACGATGTCCCGCGACGGCGCGCCGGAAAACAGTGCTTTCCAGGCCCCCTTCTGATGCGTGCCGACAACAATGAGATCGGCATTTTTCTCTCTGGCAAACTCGGCAATGGCCTTGCCCGGCTCGCCTTCGAGCATCAGCGCCTCGGCATTGGCGTCCATTTGCGCGCACAATTCCTGCAATTCCTTTTCCTGCATGGCGCGGGCTTCATTGTCGGCCTCAAGGTCGGCAGCGGACGGGATCATGGCGGTGGCGCCAAGAGGATCGGATATACCGGTGGCCATGGCATAGCGCAGGGGCATCCAGACATCGACGACATAGAGCTTGGCATCATCGCGCCTGGCCATGGCGATGGCTGTTGCCAGCACCCCGCGGGCCAGATCATCCTCGAGATTGATGGCGGCGATTATGGTCCGGAATTTCATCACGTCCTCCATGCGGCCTGACTATAGCAAAAATATGGTCATTTGCGCGCCAGGCAAGACCGGGACATAGCGCCGCAGGCCTGTAAAGCCATGGCCAAAGCGGAAAAGAATTGCAAAAGCCCTTTTCAGGCGGCGGTTTTGAATGTCAAATCAGGCAAAGAGAGAACAGGCAGGGGAGCATCATGGATTCGATTTATTCCGAAAGCGCTGCGGCGCTGGTCAAGGCCATCAAGGGCAAACGCATCAGCGCTGTCGAGGCCTTGCAAGCCATGCTGGAGCGCATCAAGGCGGTCAACAGCGCCATCAATGCCGTCGTGACGGTGGATGAAGAGGGTGCCCTGGCGCGCGCCAGGGCGGCGGACGAGGCGTTGGCCCGTGGTGAGGATCTGGGGCCATTGCATGGCCTGCCCATGACCGTAAAGGACAGCTGGGAAACCGCGGCAATTCGCACCACGGCAGGCGCAAAGGAATTTGCCGATTACGTTCCCAGGGAAGACGCAGTGGGGGTGGCACGCCTGAAAGCGGCAGGCGCCATCATTTTCGGCAAGACCAACCTGCCATCCTATGCCGCCGATATTCAGAGCTATAACCCGCTCTTTGGCATCACCAACAATCCATGGGATGAAAGCCGCACGGTGGGCGGCTCGTCCGGCGGTGCTGCGGCAGCACTGGCAGCCGGCATGACGCCGCTGGAGCTTGGCAGCGATCTGGCGGGCTCGATCCGCGTGCCCGCAGCCATGTGCGGCGTTTACGGCCACAAGCCCAGTTACCGGGCCATTCCCATGCGCGGCCATATTCCGGGTCCCCCGGGCACGCAGAGCGAAGCCGACCTGGCGGTGGCCGGGCCAATGGCACGCACAGCGCAGGACCTGCAGTTGTCCATGGATGTGCTGACCGGCCCCAATGCGCGCGAGGCAAAGGCCTGGCAACTGAAATTCCCCGGGCCGCGGCACAAGGCGCTGAAAGCGTATCGTGTTGCCTGCTGGTTTGATGATCCCTATTGCCCGGTGCAGGAGTCCTTGCGCGACAAACTCGAAGACCTGGCGGACAAGCTGGAAAAGGCGGGCGCCAGGGTTGACCGGACGGCCCGGCCGCCCTTCAGCCTCAAGGACAATCACGACATCTACCTGACCCTGCTTGGCGCGGTCGTGGGCGCTGGCATGCCGCCCAAACTGTTCCGGCAAATCCAAAGGGGTTTGCCATTGGCCAGGCTGGCGCAGCGTCTGGGGCAGGTGCCGCCTGAAATGACCACCTATCTGGAAGGCTGCACCCAGCATACCCGCCACTGGATCACTACCAATGAGGCAAGAACGCGCCTGCGGGCGGAGTGGGACAGCTTTTTCACGCGCTATGATGTTCTGCTGACGCCGGTTCTGCCCACCAATGCCTTTGTGCACAACACCAAGGGCAATATATTGAACAGAAAGCTGGTTATCGACGGAAAGACAAGACATTATCTTGATCTCTTCACCTGGTGCGGCCTGGCGACAACCTCGTATTTGCCGGTTACCACGGCGCCAATTGGCCTGGATGCCAGCGGCCTGCCCAGCGGCGTGCAAATCATCGGCCCCTATCTGGAAGACCGCACCTGCATGGATTTTGCTGCCCGCCTGGACCGCCTCACAGGCGGTTTTATGGCGCCGCCCTTGAAGACGTGAGGGTCAGGCCGGTTTTTGCGCGGCGATGACATCGGACGGAACGGCAAAAGGCGCCAGCTGATTGCAATGCACAACGCGCCATTGGGCCGGGGCCAGCAGGGCGCCGGCGTTGATGGGGCGGCAGCCGCCGGTCAATTGCGGCGACAGGCGAAACATGGCGGTCCAGATACGGGACACCAGCCCGGGCGCACCGCGGGCATGCGCGGAGAGACTGGTGATGCCCAGCAAGCCGCCTGGCTTGAGCACGCGATACGCTTCATCCAGCAGCGCCCGCGCGTCTTCGCCGGACAGCAGGTCGAGCACATAGGTGCACAGGAAACGATCAGCACTGGCCGTGTCTGCTTCCACGCGCATGCTGCCATCCCCCGGGATGACTTTGGCGCGCCCGGCAAACGGCCGCAGGCGCTCTTGCGCCAGCCGCACCATGGTGGAACTGCTGTCAATGCCAAGATAGCGCGCGCCCGGCGGCGCATGGAGGCGCAAGATTTCTGCGGCCAGGCGCCCGGTGCCACAGCCAAACTCCACGATCTGGCAGGCCTTGCCCATGTCCAGATGCGCCAGCAGATCCGCAAGCGCCGGGTTTTCGTAAAACCCCTGACTGTCCAGTTTTTTGCCAAAGCGGTCATAAAAGCGGCGCACCTGCTGCGGGTCCAGCACGCCTGGCCCACGCGGCGGCGGGTTCATGAGGGCCCGCCCGGCCGGCCCAGCACGCGCTCCAGCGCCTGCGCCAGCGCCTTGTGCATCTGCGCACCGGAAGGCGCACCATGCGGATCGACGAACACCTGCAGCATCAGCCCGTCAATCAGGCCAATCATCACGGCCGCCGTGGCCAGAGGGTCAAGGTCCGGATCCACCTCTCCCTGGCGCTGGCCTTCGGCAATCAGCTTTGCCAGGCTGGTGCGCAAGCCGTGCAGGAGCGGCCTGAGCGCGTCGGCATTGCGGGCCCAGATTTCCAGCAAGGGCCGCCCCAGTCCGGCCCATTGGTCAAAACGCGCAATGACAGCCTCGGACAGGGCAAGCAAGCGCTGGCGCACCGGCCCCTGAGCCTGGGCGGCACTGGCAAAGATCTCCGCCTCTTCCTTCAAGAGATGCTGCGCCACATCATCGATCAGGGCCGCCTTGTCCGTATAATAGTGATAGAGGCTGGCGCGGCTGATCCCGGCTTCTGCCGCAACATAGCCCAGCGCCGTTCCGGCCAGGCCGCGACGGGCAAACACCTTCAGGGCAGCCTCGCGGATTTTCGCGCGTTCGGAATCGGCATCGACTATTTTGGGCATGCCTGCCCCCCTTGCAGAGCCCGCGCCTCTTTTCCGCCTGCGGGGGCTGTTCCGGCCCAGAAGTTCAGCAGCGCCGCAACATAGGCCTCCGGCTCCTCTTCCATCGGCATGTGTGCGGAATGGCGCATCCATTCAATCCTCTTGACGCCCGGAATGTCCGCGGCCAGGCGTTCCGCTATGGCAGGGCCGAAGTTGGTATCCTGTTGCCCCCAGACAAGCAGCGCCGGTTTCGTGAACGCCTTCATCCCGGGCACGGCCTGCATTGTCACGCGATTGTGCTGCCGGTCCAGTTGCCAGCGGAAGAATCGCCGGAAACGGGCAAAGCGGCGGCGTGTCCCTGTATGGGTTCTGGTATAAACCTCTATGTCCTCGTTGCACATGGAGTGGTCCGGGTCGTGATAGGCGATGCTGAACACTTTCCGGCGCACACTGGGCAAGGCCAGGGCCAGGCGGAAAAACGGGCTGGTCAGCGGGTTGATCGTCAGATGCAGATAGGGCCTTTCCGGCTTGCTGGGCCAGAGGTCATAGGCCTCGGCATTGCTCAGCACGGCGCTCTGAATGCGCCCGGGATGCTGCGCCATCAGCAATTGCAAGGTGGCGGCACCATGGTCATGGCCAACGAACTTCGCCTGGTCAATGCCAAGACGGTCCATCAACGCCACAACCATCTCCACGTCCTGCGGCAATCGGTAGTCATCGCGCAAGCTCACCGGCGTATCGCCGAGGCCCAGAAGATCAGGTGCAATCACCCGGTGCCCGGATGCGGCCAGCAACGGAATGACCTTGCGCCATTCATAGGCGCTGAACGGGCACCCATGCAGCAGGATCACGGGATCTCCATTGCCCTCTTCGACAAGGGCAATGGTCCATTGCCCCGCATCCAGAAGGCGCTTGCGCCGGGAAAACGCACTGCCGCCAGCATCATCAGGCCTGGCCGCGGGTTCAGAGCGGCTGAGGACAAAGAAACCGGCCAGCCAGGCGCCCCATAACCACAACGCGGCCAGCGCGCCCACGCCCCCGGCAAGCAAGATCATCAGCATGACGCGCTTTTCTCCATTATTTTTTTCGACACTGTTGTCAATAATAATGATGCAGCGTCAGACTGTCAAATGTGCACGCACTGCATCAGCAAGCGCTCCCTGTGCGCGGACTGCGGCATTTGATTTGCGCATTGATCTTGTGCTGTGCCTTCCGCTATGACAGAGGCACACATGTGATCCGCAAGGGCATGACCCGGTGCGGGCGTAAAAGGGGGAATCCAATGAAAAGACGCACATTCTTGCAAGGCAGTGCTGCGCTGGCGGCCCTGGGGACATCCGGCATTCTGAGCGGCTGCGCCACCGCACGGCCGCGCCCGCCCAGAGGCGTTTCGGCCAGCGGCCAAAGCTGGGCCAAGGATGCGCTGGCCCACGGCCAGATGGCCAAAAGCGGGCAAATGAGCCCCCTGCAACAGGCGGAACTGGCCATTGCGCGCGCCAAACGCCTCAACGCGCCGCTGAACTTTCTGGTCACCCCGACCTTCGAGCAAGCCCGTGCCCGCGCTGCCGGCCCCCTGCCCGATGGCCCGTTTTCCGGCGTGCCGGTGCTGACCAAGGACCTGACCGACACCAAGGGCGTGCGCACCGCTTACGGCTCGCGGGCGCTGGTCAATTATGTGCCCAAAAAGGATGCCGGGATCTACACCGCCATGCTGGCCCAGGGCATGGTCTCGATCGGCAAGTCGGCAACCCCCGAGTTTGGCTTTCTGCCCACCACCGAACCACTGGCCTTTGGCCCGACGCGCAATCCATGGAATCTGGAGCACAGCACGGGCGGCTCGTCCGGCGGCTCCGCCGCGGCGGTGGCGGCAGGGGTTGTGCCCATGGCCCAGGCCTCCGATGGTGGGGGCTCGATCCGCATTCCCTCCAATTGCTGCGCGCTGTTTGGCATGAAAGCCTCGCGCGGGCGCTGGCCCGACGCCGACGGCACGCCATGGGAGCTGAGCGTGCGCGGCTTTGTTACCCGCACCGTGCGCGATTCGCAAACCGCCATGGCGGTCATCGCAGGCGATGCGGGCGGCAAACTGCCCTCCCCTGTCCTGCCGCCGGAAGAAAGAGGAAAAAAATACCGCATCGGCTTTACCACGCATAATGCCTGGGGGCGTCCGGTGCATCCCGATTGCGCCGCGGCCGTGCATCGCGCCGCGGAAATTTGCGAGGACCTTGGCCATACCGTCGAGGAACACACCATTGCCTACAGCGCCGATGCCTTCAACACGGCCTTCATGACCCTGTGGTCATTCGGCGCCCGCCAGGCGGTGGAAACCGTCACCAAGGTGCTGGGCCGCAAACCCGCCCGGGACGAGCTCGAGCCGCTGACCTGGTGGCTTTATGACAAGGTCAAGGACAAGGACCCGGTAGTGCTGGAGGATGTCTACAAGCAGTTTGCCCGGGAACGCGACGCCGCGCGCGCCTTTTTCAAGGATTTTGATTTTCACCTGACCCCGGTGCTTGGCGCCCCGGCCGTGAAGATCGGCCAGATCAACCAGTTTGGCGACCTCGACGCGGAGGGCGAAAGGTTCAAGGATTATGTGGCCTTCACTCCCTATGCCAATGCCACCGGCCACCCGGCAATGGCAGTGCCCATGGCCTGGACGGCGGAGAATGTGCCCGTCGGGGTCCAGTTTGAGGGCGCCTATGGCAATGAGGCCAATCTGTTCGAACTGGCCTATCAGATCGAAAAGGCCGCGCCCTGGGCGCAATACTGGCCGGACATTGCCCTGAGTTGACAGGAGCGTGCCATGCTGGCGCAGAATCTGGTTATCGCGTCGGTCATGGTGGTGC
>JALWUB010000412.1 GCA_026993275.1 Robiginitomaculum sp.
AAAGTCAAAGCGTTCCGTGGTCATCGCCGCTCCCTTTGGGAGATGGTGCCAGGCCGCCGCCCTTGCGAAAAGGCGTCATCGCTTCAAGTGCGCTCACATCATGGTGAATGGCGGCGCGCTCCTGGCGCAGGAAGTCCGCCACCGCCTCGTGCAGGCGCGTGTCCCGAAACCAGTGCGCCGAGCGCGTCAGCACTGGCGCATAGCCGCGGGCGATCTTGTGTCCGCCCTGGGCGCCGGCCTCGACGCGCGCCAGCTTGCGCGCAATGGCGGCGTCGATCGCCTGGTGATAGCAAAGCTCGAAATGCAGCAAGGGCCGTTCCGCCAGCCGCCCCCAATAGCGCCCATACAGTGTATCACCGCCAATGAAATTGAGCGCTCCGGCGATCCAGTTTCCGTCCTCGCGGGCCATGATCAGCAGCACGTCATCGGCCATGCGGGCGTGGATTTCCTCGAAAAAGGCGCGGTTGAGATAGGGGCGCCCCCATTTGCGCGCGCCGGTGTCCTGGTAAAACGCAAAGAACGCATCCCAGTGCTCCGGGTGCAGGCTGGCACCGCTCAGGTGTTCGATGACCAGCCCCTCTTGCGCCTTGCGGCGCTCCTTGCGCAGGGCCTTGCGCTTGCGCGATGACAGGCTGGCGAGAAAATCCTCGTAATGCGCATAGCCGGGATTGTGAAAATGGTATTGCACGTCGAGGCGCTCCAGAAAGCCCTGCGCCTTGAGCGCCGCCATGTCGGCCGCGCGGGCAAAGGTGGCATGCACCGAAGAGGCGCCCGTCTGCTCCGGCGCCGCCCGCAGTCCCGCGGCGAGCATGGCCCGGGCGCTGTCACTGGCGGCCAGCAGGCGCGGCCCCGGCACCGGGGTGAACGGCACGCAGGCCTGCAGTTTGGGATAATAGCGCCCGCCCGCCTGTTCATAGGCGTGGGCCCAGCCATGATCGAACACATATTCGCCCTGCGAATGGCTCTTGCCATAAAGCGGCACCGCCCCCTTGAGCGCGCCGCCCGCGTCTTCGGCGATCAGGTGCATGGCCTGCCAGCCGGTGCCGGGACCGGTGCAGCCGGTCTCTTCCAGCGCCTGCAGGAAGGCCCAGCGGACAAACGGGTTGCGGTTCTTGGGGTCCGGGCAGGCCAGCGCATCCCAGTCGCGCGTGCTGATCTGCGCCAGTGCGGGCACAAGCCGCAGGGTCAGGCCGCTCACGGCCTATCCGGCCTCGAAAACGCCATCGATCTCGACCGCCGCCCCCAGCGGCAGCACCGGGCAGGCCACCGCAGCGCGGGCATGGCGCCCGGCCTCGCCGAACACCTCGACCATCAGGTCAGACGCGCCGTTGATGACGTGGGGAATATCCTCGAAATCCGCCGTGGCATTGACGAAGCCGCCAAGGCGCACCACCCGGCTGATGCGCGACAATTCACCATCCAGCGCCGCATTGGCCTGGGCAAGAAGATTGAGCGCGCACAGCCTGGCCGCGGCCTGGCCCGCGGCAACGTCCATGGTCTGGCCAAGCCGTCCCTGCACCAGCCCGTCCGGGCCAAAGGAAATCTGGCCGGAGATGAAGAGCAGATTGCCCGTGCGCACCCAGGGGACATAATTGGCCACCGGGGCGGCGGCCTTGGGCAGGCTCAGCCCCAGGGATTTCAGGCGGGCATGAATGGCGGGCATGGCAGGTCTCCTTGTCTGATGCGCCAGTGTATCTTGACTTGACGCGCACGTTAACGGGCAAATGGGGGCAGGAGCGTGAAAATGTCTGACTCGGCAGAGGTGCCAACAGACGTGCAGTTCACCAGCCGCGATGGCGTGCGGCTGGCCGGCAGCCTGTTTGCGCCGCCGCGGCCAGGGGCGGCGCTGCTGATCTCCTCGGGCGTTGGCTATCCCCGGGCATTTTATGCGCGCTTTGCCGCTTACGGGGCGGCGCGCGGCTTTGCCTGCCTGACCTATGATTACCGCGGCCTTGGCGATTCTGCCCCTGCGGACATGCGCGCCTGTGCGGCGGACCTGCTGGACTGGGGCTGCAAGGATGCCCCGGCGGCGCTCGATTGTCTGGCCGCGCGCTGTCCCGGCCTGCCGCTGTTCACTCTCGGACACAGTTTTGGCGGCCAGCTGGTTGGCCTGATGGACAATGCCCAGATGGCCCGCGGCCATGCCCTGGTCGCCGTTGGCAACGGCTTTGTTCTGCTCCACGATCCGGCCGACTGGTGGAAGGAGTTTCTGTTCTTCCATGTCCTCGGGCCGCTTTCCATTGCCCGCCACGGCTATCTGAAGGGAACCCGTTACTGGCCGGGCGTGAGTATGCCGCGGCGGGTGTTCTGGCAATGGCGGCGCTGGTGCCACCGGCCCGGCTATTACCTGCGCGACGTGCGCGACCGGCTGCAGGGCGGGCATTTCGTGATGCACGGCGCCCCCATGCGCCATTTTGCCTTCACCGATGACCCGGTGGCCAATCGGCGCTCCGAGGGCTTTACCCGCGCCTGTTACCAGGATGCGGATTATCACACCTGCTGGATCGCGCCGGAAGATCTCGGGACCGCGCACATCGGCCATAGCGGCGCGTTCTCGCAACAGCTGAAGGCCTTTTGGCCAAAACCTTTTGACTGGTTTGAACGCCTGATGGGCGAGGGCTGAACGGCACCTGCAGATTTCATTCATCGGCCGTTCAGGCAGCCCGGCATAGCTTTGGATCCGAGGGTGGAACTGTCTTAATGTCCCTCGCGCGGTTCCGCTCTCATGGTTGTAACAAACCCAGCCCAGCGCCGGCCTTCTGATGAAGGCCGGCGTTTCTGGTTCCGGCTTCGGGCCCTTCCCCGACTGCGGCAATGCGGCACAGGCTTTTGTGAACAAGAGCCTTTCAACAGGCTCTGATCTGATTTAGCTATGGCTCTGGCGGCACAGGCGGCCGCGTCACGATCAGCCACAGGGAGCGCCAGACGCATCATGGAGATCAACCCGGACCTTGTCAGAGACATCATCGCACATGCCCGCGCCTATGACGCCAAGGAAGCCGTGACCGATCCGGATTCGGGCTCAAACCCCACCGATGACTGTGATCTGGACATTCTGCAAGATACGCCAGACGATCTGACGGGTGACGATCTGCGCGTTGTCATTGACGCCCTCAATGTTGACCAGGCGGCGGAACTGGTGGCGCTGATGTGGATTGGCCGCGGCGAGTATGACCCCCGTGAATGGCCCAAGGTGGTCGAGCGCGCCCGCGAGCGCGCCACCGGGCCAACCTCGGAATACCTCATGGGCGTGCCGATGCTGGGCGATTATCTGGAAACCGGCCTGGATGCGGTGCTCGACGCCGGGGTTGAAGACCAGGCCTGAACACAGGGTCTTCAGCGCTTGCGCACGATCACCGTGCCGGCGCTGTACCCGGCGCCAAACGAGCAGATCAGCCCCAGTTCGCCGGGCTTGAGGTCCGCATTGTATTTGTGGAAGGCAATGATCGAGCCCGCTGACGCGGTGTTGGCGTATTCATCCAGAATCACCGGCGCGGCGCTTTCGTCCACGTCCTTTCCCATCACCCGCTTGGCAATCAGCCGGTTCATGGACAGATTGGCCTGGTGCAGCCACAAGCGCTTGAGCTGGTGCGGCGCCAGACCGAGCTCGGCCAGATGGTCCTTGATCATGTCCGAGACCAGCGGCACCACATCGCGAAACACCTTGCGACCCTGTTGCACGAACAATTTGTCCTCGGCGTCCGCGCTTTCCGGCGCGGCCCGGTTCAAAAAGCCGAAATTGTTGCGGATGTTGTTGGAAAACCGGGTTTTCAGCTTGACGCTGAGCAGATCGTAACCGGCGCCATTGCTGCGCTCCCCATCCTCCACCAGGATCGCGGTGGCGGCATCGCCAAAGATGAAATGGCTGTCGCGATTGCAAAAATTGATGTGCCCGGAGACGACTTCCGGGCTGCACACCAGCACCGAACGCGCCTGCCCGGCCAGGATCATGCTGCGCGCCGTGCCAAGGGCAAAGGTGGCCGAGGAACAACCCATGTTCATGTCATAGGCAAAGCCGTCCCTGATGCCCAGCGCATCCTGGACCTCGATGGCGATTGCCGGATAGGGCCGTTGCAAGTTGGAGCAGGACACCAGCACCGCATCTACGTCTCCGGCATCGCGCCCGGCCTGTTCCAGCGCTTGCCGGGCGGCCGTCACCGCCATTTCCGCGAGGACGCTGAGGTCTTCATCGGGGCGCTCGGGAATGCGCGGCGCCATGATCTCCGGGTCCAGAATCGGCTCCTTGGAGAGCACATAACGCGCCTTGACGCCCGATGCCTTTTCAATGAAGGCCGCCGAGGAGGGCTGTTTGGGCTCCACCGCGCCGCTGGCAATCGCGTCCGCATGCGCCGCATTCCAGCGCTCCGCCCAGGTGTTGTAGCTGTCCACCAGTTCGGCATTGGAAACGCTGTGCGGCGGTGTCCACAACCCGGTTGCACGCAAAACAGCAGTGTTTTCCATCAAGGCTCCTGTGTCTTGTGAGCCCGCAGATTTACCGTGTTTACGCACAAAAAACCAGTGCGGCGCCCTGCACGCCATGTCACACTTTGTTGATGGGCGTGCCTGCCTTGCGCCGTGGCAGGCGCCGTTCAGGGCTTTTCTTCTGTCTTGGCTCTTTGCAGCGCCTCGCGCTTTTTCAGCCAGGCCTGGGCGTCGCCATAATCGGCAAAGTCCCAATAGCCGGGATGCTGGCCAAGGGTGCGGCGGGCGTGCTTGATCGGGCAGAAATGCTCTTCGGTGCGCCCGGCGATGGCGCGCCCCCAGGCAAGCAGGCCGTTGGCATAGCCGCAATAGACGCAATTGAGTTTCTGAAACGCGTTCAGATAGGCCAGATACTGGCGGTCAATGGTGATATAGTCGGCACGGCGCACCTTTTTGATGCGATAGATCGGAAAGGTGATCGCCTGATAGATGACCAGCGCCAGGTCCAGCAGCGCCAGCGGCACGATCATGGCATAGATGAACGGCGCGCCAAGGATCGGCAGCACCCCCGAATGGCGCAGGAAATGCCCCAGGCTTTCCCGCATGGCGCGGTGGCGGGCACGCACCGAGTCGGCAAAGTGTATACCCTTGCCGGTTATGGTGTAGTGCAGGGCCTTGGCGCGTTCGCGCAAGGCATTGTGCAATTGCTCCTCGCTTTCACGGAACTTCTGCAACTGGTCTTCAAAGTGCATTCTGGCCTCCCAACCGGTTTAGCGCGCGGCCGCCATGGCGTCGGTGGCGCGCACCAGCGCATCGATAATGCCCGGCTCCATGGCGCTGTGCCCGGCATCGGGCACGATCTCCAGCCGCGCGCCCGGCAGGGCCTTGTGCAGCGCCCAGGCGCCGCGCATGGGGCACACCGCATCATAGCGCCCCTGCACGATGGTGCACGGGATATGGGCAATGCGCCGGGCATTGTCCAGAAGCTGGTTGCCGCCGCCCAGAAAACCGCCATTCAGGAAATACTGGCATTCAATGCGTGCAAAGGCATCGAGAAAGCGCTCGTCATCAAAATCCTCGCTGCGCCCGGCTGGCCCCTTGATGGTCACCGTGTCGCCCTCCCAGCACGACCAGGCGCGGGCTGCCTCGCGGCGCGCCTGGTCATCATCGCCAAACAGGCGCCGGTGATAGGCGGCAACCATGTCATGGCGCTCGCCGGGCGGGATCGGCGCAAGGAAACCTTCCCAGGCATCGGGAAACAGTGCATTGGCGCCATCCTGATACAGCCAGTCGATATCGCTTTGCCGGTACAGGAAAATGCCGCGCAGGATCAGGCCGCTGACCCGTTCCGGGTGTGCCTCGGCATAGGTCAGCGCCAGGGTCGAGCCCCAGGAGCCACCAAACACGCACCAGCGGTCAATGCGCAAATGTTCGCGCAAGCGCTCGATATCGGCGACCAGATCCTCCAGCGTGTTCTGCTCCAGACAGCTGAATGGCGTCGAGCGGCCGCAGCCGCGCTGGTCAAACAGGATGGCGCGCCAGCGGGCCGGGTCGAAAAACCGGCGCATGTCATCCGAACAGCCGCCGCCCGGGCCGCCATGCAGGACCACCACCGGCTTGCCCGCCGGGTCGCCGCATTGCTCGTAATAGAGCGTATGCAGGCTGCTGACCGGCAAGGTGGCGTGCATATAGGGCGCGATGGGCGGGTAAAGCGCCCGCCGCGCCTGCGCGGATTTGTCCATTGAGCGTTCTCCTGTTAGTCTTATATCAAGCTTGCCCCGGCAGGTTGGGGTTCATCTCTTTCCGGGCCAGCCTTGCGTGTGCAGCACCGGCTGGCAAGTGCGGAGTACGGAAAATGCGTTTGCGGTTACTGGTTATGGCGTTTGCCGCAATGGCCATGCTGGGTGGCTGCGCCACATTTTCGCTCGGCGGCGGCAAGGCCATTGTCAGGGATGGCGACACCTCGCCCGAAGCGGTCTTCCGGCGCCAGGCCCTGGGCCTGCAAAAGGCCTTTACCCAGGCCGGCTGGCTGCGCAGCGGCGAAAGCCAGAGCCGGACCAGGACCTTCATGGCAATTCTGTCCCGGGGCTGGGGCCACAAGAAGGATGCGGCCAGGGACAAGCCTGCGCCGGACGCCGCCGCGCTCTATCTGGCGCGGCTGCGGGACAAGAATGGCGGTGATGCGGGCAAGACCGTCATCGCCCTGCAGGGCGACATGGCGCGGGCGCTGATGCTGATGAGCGAATTGAATGACAGCACGGCGGCGCTGATTGCCGCCAGGACGGCGCCGGATGCGGAGGCCCTGCGCATGGATGTCAAGCTGCTGGAGCAGGCGCTGATTGATGCGCGCAAGGCGCAATCCCTGTTCGCAGACGCCATGGCGCGGCTTGAGCCAACCCTTCCTGCGCCCGTCAAGACCGGCATGCAGGCCCGCCTTGACGCCAATGAACGCGAAGTGCAGCGCATGCAGAGCCTGGCCGATGCGCTCAATGCCCGCCGCCTGGCGCTGCCGCCGTCCAGTTGATGATGGATCAGGGGTTCGCGCAGACCGGCGGCCTCGACCCGCAAACCGTGCCCGGTTTTCTGGAGGCAGAAGAAGGCGCGGCCCTGGCCGAAGCGGCGCGGCGGGCCGGCCAGCTTGGCCCGGTTCTGGAAATCGGCGCCTATTGCGGCCGCTCGGCGCTCTATCTTGGTCCTGCGGCGCGCGCCGCGGGCAGCGTGCTCTACAGCCTCGACCATCACCGCGGCTCGGAGGAAAACCAGCCCGGCCAGGCCTGGCATGATGAACGCTTCTGGGACCGGCAGGCCGGAGCCATGGACACCCTGCCGGCCTTCCGGCGCACCATGGCGCAAGCGGGGCTGGAGGATTGCGTCATTGTCCTTGCCGGCCAGTCTGCCCTGATAGCGCGCCACTGGAGCACGCCGCTGGGCATGGTGTTTATCGATGGCGGCCATACCATGCAGGCGGCGCTGGGCGATTACCGCGGCTGGGCGCCGAAAATCCTGCCCGGCGGCGTGCTCGCCATCCATGACGTTTTCCCCAATCCCGCAGACGGCGGCCGCCCGCCTTTCGAGATTTACCAGATGGCGCTGGCTTCCGGCCTGTTCACGCCGCTCGGCTTCGTGCGCGCGCTGGCGCTTTTGCAGCGGTTGGGCTGAAGAGGATGGGGCGGCAGGGCGCTTGAGAAGCGGCGGCGCCCATGACTGATGCTGGTTGCGCGCGCTGCCGCTTCATTCCGGTCTGTGCCAGTTCTGCATCATCCCCCGCCAGCCAGCCCTTGCGCAAGCGAAGGCTGGGCAGGCTCTGAGCGAAGTCGAAGGATGAGGCAGAGCGCCCTCCAAGGTTCGGCTTCGCTCACCTTGAGGGGGCGCCCGCTCTGCCGTTTGGCCTTCTTACTGGTGTTGCAAGGCGGCCAAAAGGTTTTGCAACGCCGCTTCGAGCCTGGCTCTCGGGCAGGCGATGTTCACGCGGGCAAAGCCTTCGCCTTCCTTGCCGAATGAGTCCCCGCCGGTAACCATCCAGCCGGCCTTTTCGCGCAAAAACGCCTTCAGTTCCCCGGCTGGACGCTGCAGCTTCCTGAAATCCAGCCAGAGCAGGAATGTGCCGTCCGGCCTGATGAGGTCAACCTGGCCGGTGCGGTCAAGGGCCTGTTCAACCAGTGCCAGATTGCCGTGCAGATAGTTCAGGACAGCATCCAGCCAGGGGGCGCCGCCTTCCCAGGCCGCCTGCATGGCCACATTGGCGAAGGCATTGTTCTTGTTGACCGTCAGGCGGCTGTTCGCGGCCTGCAATGCGGCGCGCCGTTTTGCATCGGCAACAATCGTGAAGGCGCTGCAGCATGAGGCGATGTTGAATGTCTTTGCAGGCGACAGACAGACAATCGCATTGCGCGCATGGGCGGGCCCCAGTGATGCAAAGGGGGTGTAGGCATGGCCGGCAAAGGTCAGATCGCCGTGAATTTCATCGGACACCACCAGCACATCGTGCTTGAGGCAGATGGCGGCGAGGGTGAGCAGTTCATCGCGGCTCCAGACACGCCCGACGGGGTTATGCGGATTGCACAAGAACAGCATGGTGGTCCTGGGGTTCCTGGCCAGCGCCTCAAGCCCGGCGAAGTCCATGCGGTAACGCCCCCGATCCAGGGTCAGCGGATTGCTGACAATTGTGCGCCCGTTTTCATGAATGATGTCGAAGAAGTCGAAAAACACCGGCGGCTGAATGATGATTCCGTCCCCCCTTTCGGTAAAAAGCGAGACCGCCATGGCCAGGGCATTCAAAATGTTTGGCGCGCGCAGGATGTGGCCTGCATCAATGTCCCACGCATGCCTTTCCCGGTACCAGCGCATCAGCGCAGCAAACAGGCCCTCCGACACGGCTTCATAACCGAACACGCCATGATCCAGGCGCCTTTGCATGGCTGCCAGCACCACGGGCGGGGCACGAAAGTCCATGTCCGCCACCCCGGCAGCAAACACGGTCTGCCCGCCGCGCCCGGCCGGCTTTGCCCGCACCTTCAGGGCCGGAACAACCCGGCGGTCTATGTCCTGGTCAAAATCGAAGCCGGTCTTTTCGTCCGCCATGGCATGACTCCCTTTCAGCAAGGCCCGCCATGTTTATAGCAAGATGCCTCCGCCGCTCCATTGCCGCGAACACCGGGAAGAGCCGGCAGGCTATGAGCCTGCCCCGGCCCTTGCTTGCGCAAGGGCAGGCTGGCCGGGAAGGGGGGGAGGCTGGAGGGCCTGCATGGCGCGGAGGGGGCAGCGCGTGCCGTCAGGGGTAAACTGGAGGCCCCGCCCGGAATCGAACCGGGGTGCAAGGATTTGCAGTCCTCTGCGTAACCACTCCGCCACAGGGCCATGATGCGTTTTGCCGCATGTGCGGCACGCAATGGGGTGCTATATCCGGTTCGGCGGTCAAGGTCCATGCGTCGTTTCACCTGATTGCACGTTGGCGGTGCGCGGCGTAAAAGGAAGCCTTGGAAACAAGGGAATCAATACTGATGTATGATGTCGAGGCGGCGCGCCGCGCCATGGTGGAAAGCCAGATTCATGTCAATGAGGTGACCGACCCGCGCCTGCTGTCTGCGTTTGCCACCCTGCCGCGCGAACTGTTTGTGCCCAAGGCAGAGGCCGGCACGGCCTATAGCGAGCGCGACATTCCGCTTGGCGGCGGCCGCTATCTCATCAGGCCGCGGGCCCTGGCGCGGCTGTTGCAGGCGGTGGATGTGCAGCCAACGGATCTGGTGCTGCATATCGGCGCCGGGCGCGGCTATACCTCGGCCATACTGGGCGCGCTGGCGGAAACCGTCGTGGCGCTTGAAAGCGACGAGGCCTTGCGCACGAATGCCGAAGCCACCCTGGCGCTGGTCAATGCCGACAATGTCGCCGTCATTGCCGGCGATTTTCGCGCCGGCGCACCGGATCAGGCGCCATTTGATGTCATCGTGGTGGACAGCAGCGTTGCCCAGGTGCCGCAAACCTGGCTGGACCAGCTTGCCGAGGGCGGCCGCCTGGGCGTGTTTGAGCGCCGCCAGCCGCCCGGCCATGGCGTGGTCTATGTCCGCAGTGACGGGGCCTGGGGGCGGCGGGTGGCGTTTGATGCCACCATACCGTATCTGCCGGGATTTGCGCCGGAGCATCATTTCCGTTTTGCGTCATGACCATTGACCGCACCTTTGGCAGCGGCAATGCTGGCCGCTGTGCTGTTTTTTGAAAATCTTTTCCTATATCGGGAGAAGTCAATCACCATCGACCCTATCGAGAGGGGATCATCTGGCCATGGCATTCAAGCGCGCATTCTGGATCTTGGCGGCCTTCGCTGCACTGTGCGGGCCCGCGCATGGCGAAACCCTGGAGCAGGCCCTGGCACTGGCCTACACCACCAATCCCCTGTTGCAAGCCGAGCAGGCGGGCCTGCGGGCCACCGACGAGCAATTGGCGCAGGCCCGCTCCCGGCAATTGCCCTCGGCCCGCATTGACGGCAATTACGCCTATACGCGGGTCAAGCAGGCCAGTCCGTTTTTCAGCAATGTCTCCAGTTTCCGGCCGCGCGGCGTTTCGATTGCCGCCAGTGAGACGCTTTATGGCGGCGGCGGCATCAAGGGCGGCATAGAGGCGGCGAAAGCCAGCATCGCCGCCGGGCGGGCCAATCTTGTCGGGGTCGAGCAGACCGTCCTGCTGGATGCGGCTACCGCCTATCTGGATGTGCTGCGCGACGAGGAGGTGGTGCGTATCCGCCAAAACAACGTCAATGTGCTGAAACAGCAGCACCAGGCGGCAAAGGACCGGTTTGCCGTCGGCGAAATCACCCGTACCGATGTCAGCCAGGCCGTCGCCCGGGTCGCCGGGGCCCAGGCGCAGCTCGAGGCGGCGCGCTCGGCCTTGGCCAACAGCCGCGCCACCTATGAGCGCGTCATCGGCCGGGTGCCGGGCACGCTGGCCAAGACGCAGACCCCGGCCAATCTTCCCAGGGATCTGATGGAGGCGCGGCAGATTGCCGAACGCGAATCGCCGGCCATTCTGGCGGCGCGCCATGCGGAAGAGGCCGCCCGGCAACAGATCCGCGTTGCCAGGGCCGGGCTGCGCCCCAGCGTTACCCTGGATGTCTCGGGCAATACCGCCGACAGTTCGGGCCTGCCCGGCCAGAGACTGCGCAGCGCCGCGGCGACGGCGCGCATTTCCGTGCCGCTGTTCACCGGCGGCCTCAGCCAATCCCAGGTCCGCGAGGCCAAGCACAAGGCCGCCCAGGCGCGCCTGCAACTGGCCCAGACCCGCCGTCTGGTGGACGAGCAGGTGGCGCAGGCCTGGAGCGCGCTGGTTGCGGCGCGGGCGGTGATTGCCTCCAGCCGCGAGCAGGTGAAAGCCAACGCCCTGGCCTTTGAAGGGGTTGTGCAGGAGGCCAAGGTGGGCCTGCGCACAACGCTGGATGTGCTCGATGCGGAGCAGGAATTGCTCAATGCCAAGCTGGCCCTGGTCAGCGCCGAACGCGACGAATCGGTCGCGGCCTATGGCCTGCTGGCAGCCATGGGCGAACTGACGGCGCGCAGGCTGGGGCTGAAGGTCGTCTATTACAAGCCGAAAAGCTATGAAAAAACGGGGCTGAAAGGGTTGTTTGGCACCGGCATTGATGAGTAAGTTGCGCCCATGTTATCTGGACGGAGGCCTGTTCCAGCTTTAGCCTGTCCTCAACCCTAAACGATTCGAGCGCACATCATGGCTGATTCCACAACCGAGACAGATGAACCGACAATGGAGGAAATTCTCGCCTCCATCCGCCGTATCATTTCTGAAGATGACGAGGAGGGCGGCGAGGCCCAGACCGAGCCCGCCGCGGAAGCCGCGCCGGAAGCTGAGCCTGAGCCTGAGCCTGAGCCGGAACCCGAGCCCGAACCCGAACCGGAACCCGAGCCCGTCGCAGAAGAGCCGCAGGCGGACGAGGACGATGTTCTGGAACTGACCGAGCCCGTCGCCGTTGAAGACGACGAAATCATTGTTGTGGACAAGGCGGAAGAAGCCGAGCCGGAACCCGAACCGGAGCCGGAACCAGAACCTGAGCCTGAGCCGGAACCTGAGCCGGAACCGGAACCTGTTGCTGCCGCCGCCGATGAAACAGACGACGAGGACTTGCTGAGCGATGCCAGTGCCGCTGCCGCGGCCGGGGCGCTGGGGGCTTTGGCGCAAAACATGAAGGTTTCGCAAACCGAGGGCCAGACCATAGAGGGGATATTGCGCGACTTGCTGCGCCCCATGCTCAAGGCCTGGCTGGATGAAAACCTTCCGGCGATCGTTGACGCCAAGGTGGAAGAGGCCATTGACAAGGTCATCCGCCGCTCGCGTGTATGAGGCTTGCCCTCATCCTGTTTTCGCGTTCAAAACCCGATGCTGACACCACCCGCTTGCGGACATGCGCCGCAGCGCAGACAGGCCATATGCCATGCTGGACAAAACCTTTGACCCCCGACGCGCCGAGCCGGAGCTTTACGCGCAATGGGAAGACAGCGGTGCCTTTCAGCCCAGGACCGACCCTGCCGCCGAGCCCTATTGCATCGTCATTCCGCCGCCCAATGTCACCGGCTCGCTGCACATGGGCCATGCGCTCAACAACACCCTGCAGGACATTCTGATCCGCTTTGAGCGCATGCGCGGCAAGGCGGTGCTGTGGCAGGTCGGCATGGACCATGCCGGCATTGCCACGCAAATGGTGGTCGAGCGGCAATTGGCGCAGGAGGGCAGCCCGGGCCGCCGCGAAATGGGCCGCGAGGCCTTTGTCGAAAAGATCTGGGAGTGGAAGGCGCAATCGGGCGGCGCCATCACCAACCAGTTGCGCCGCCTGGGCGCCTCGTGCGACTGGTCGCGCGAGCGCTTCACCATGGATGAGGGGCTCAGCCGCGCCGTGCGCAAGGTGTTCGTGC
>JALWUB010000413.1 GCA_026993275.1 Robiginitomaculum sp.
AGACACAAATCACATGGCGAGATACGGGCAAGGGGGGTAGCTTCCTGCGCCCAAGGGCAAGCCTGCCAAGCGGTGGGGCCTGCCGCCACGGCAGCGCACTGAACGCGCTCAAGCAGCGAGGCTTGCCGTCGCGATAGCGCACTTAAGATGGTGGGCGGTGAGAGGCTCGAACTCCCGACATCCACGGTGTAAACGTGGCGCTCTCCCAACTGAGCTAACCGCCCCCAGAAATGTGCGCGCATAATGCGCGAAAGGCCCTTGCAGGCAAGCCCGGATGTGAAAAAGGGCCAGCAAGCGCCAGCCCTTTCCCCATTCTTCCGGCGTCTGCTTCAGCCGTTGACACGATCCTTGAAGGACTTGCCAGCCTTGAACTTCGGCCGCTTGGAGGCAGGGCGGTCGATCATTTCGCCAGTGCGCGGATTGCGGGCCTTGCCAGCGGCGCGGTGGGCCACGCTGAAGGAGCCAAAGCCGGGAATGCGGACTTCACCGCCATCGGCGAGGGTTTCTTCTATGACGCAGACAAAGGCGTTGACGACATCTGCGCCTTGCGCCTTGGTCAGACCGGCTTTTTCGGCCACAGCGTCGGCCAGTTCACTCTTGTTCATGGTGTCTCCCCATTTTCAGGTAAGCGCCGAATCATTGGCGCGGAAGTGGCAGTCTTGTCGCAAAAGCCTTGTTTTGGAAGGGCTGCAGCGTGTTTTTCCACGCCTTTTGCGGCAATTTCAGGCCTAAAACGCCCAAATTGCCGCCTTTTCTGTGGAAAACTGCCCCATCATGGCCCGCCGCCACGCACACACTGCTCAGTGCGTGCGCGGCTGATCGGCTTCGTCCTTGCTGCTGGCAGCGGCCAGGGCCAGTTCGTCTTCCTCATTCCACTGCACCGGAACCAGCGGTTTGGTCAGGGCCTTGTCCAGCACCTCGCCCACCGTGTGCACCGGAATGATGTCCAGATGATTTTTGACGTTGTCCGGAATTTCGGCCAGGTCCTTGGCATTATCCGCCGGGATCAGCACGGTCTTGACGCCGCCGCGCAGGGCCGCCAGCAGTTTTTCCTTCAGCCCGCCGATTTCCAGCACCCGGCCGCGCAGGGTGATCTCGCCAGTCATGGCAATGTCCTTGCGCACGGGTATGCCGGTCAGCACGGACACGATCGCCACCGCCATGGCCACGCCGGCCGACGGACCGTCCTTGGGGGTTGCCCCCTCGGGGACGTGAACATGGATGTCCGATTTCTTGAAATCGGCTGCCTTGATGCCAAAGCTGGCTGCGCGCGAATGCACATAGGAATTGGCCGCCGAAACGGATTCCTTCATCACGTCACGCAGATTGCCGGTCACGGTCATGCGCCCGCGGCCAGGCATTTTCACCGCTTCGATGGTCAGCAAATCACCGCCGGTTTCGGTCCAGGCCAGGCCGGTCACAACCCCGACCTGGTCCTCGCGATCGGTTTCGCCAAAGCTGTATTTGCGCACGCCGGCATAGTCGCCGAGGTTTTCCGGCGTGATGGCCACCGTCTTGACGTCTCCGCCCGACAGCTTGCGCACTGCCTTGCGGGCCAGATTGGCCAGTTCGCGCTCCAGATTGCGCACCCCGGCTTCACGGGTGTAATAGCGGATCAGGTCGCGCAAGGCGGCGTCGTCAATGCTGAACTCGCCGTCTTTCAGGCCATGGCTTTTCAGCTGTTTGGGAATCAGGTGCCGCCGGGCAATCTGCACCTTCTCATCCTCGGTATAGCCGGGAATGCGGATGATCTCCATGCGGTCCAGCAAGGGCCGCGGCATGTTCAGCGAATTCGCCGTGGTGATGAAGAGCACATTGGACAGATCATAATCAACGTCCAGATAGTGGTCGTTGAAGGTGGCGTTTTGCTCTGGATCAAGCACTTCAAGCAGCGCCGCCGCCGGATCGCCGCGAAAATCGGCGCCCAGCTTGTCGATCTCGTCCAGCAGGAACAGCGGATTGCTGGTCTTGGCCTTTTTCATGGACTGGATGATGCGGCCCGGCATGGAGCCGATATAGGTGCGCCGGTGGCCGCGAATCTCGGCCTCGTCGCGCACGCCGCCCAGGGACACACGGACAAAATTGCGCCCGGTGGCGCGGGCAATGGATTTGCCCAGCGAGGTCTTGCCAACGCCGGGCGGTCCGACCAGGCACAGAATCGGCCCGCGGATCTTCCTGGTGCGCATCTGCACCGCCAGGTGTTCCAGTATGCGTTCCTTGACCTTTTCCAGGCCGTAATGATCCTCGTCAAGAATCTGCTCGGCCTTTTGCAAATCGGCCTTGGCGCGGCTTTTTTTGTTCCAGGGAATGGAGGTCAGCCATTCGAGGTAATTGCGCACAACCGTGGATTCGGCCGACATCGGGCTCATCTGGCGCAGCTTTTTCAGCTCCGCCTCGGCCTTGCTCCGCGCCTCCTTGGACAGCTTGATCTTCTTGATCTTCTCCGCCAGCTCGTCCAGTTCGTTGCTGCCGTCTTCGCCGTCGCCAAGCTCGCGCTGAATCGCCTTCATCTGTTCGTTCAGATAGTATTCGCGCTGGGACTTCTCCATCTGGCTCTTGACCCGGCGGCGGATCTTCTTCTCCACCTGCAAGACGCTGATCTCGCTTTCCATGGCGGCGAACACCATTTCCAGGCGCTCGGACGTGCCAGCCGCCTCAAGCAGCTTTTGCTTATCGGCCAGCTTGATGGCCAGATGCGCAGCAATGGTGTCGGCAAGCCTGCCCGGATCATCGACCGCACTGAGAGAGGCGGCGACATCGGGAGAGATTTTCTTGTTCAGCTTCACATAACGCTGGAAATGCTCCGTGACCGCGCGCACCAGCGCCGCGGTCTTGGCCTCGTCCTCTTCGGCACTGGCCATGGGCAGGACTTCCGCCTGCACATAGCCGTCCCTGACCGACACCTGCTTGACACTGACCCGGTCAATGCCCTCGACCAGAACCTTCAGGGTGCCATCGGGCAATTTGAGCAATTGCAGCACACGGGCAATACAGCCAACCTCATACAGATCCTTTTCGCCCGGATCATCGGTCGCCGGATCGCGCTGCGTCAGCAGCAAAATCGTCTTTTTGCCGTCCATGACCTGCTCAAGCGCCCGGACAGACTTTTCGCGCCCGGCAAAAAGCGGCACGATCATGTGCGGGAACACAACAATATCGCGCAAAGGCAGAACGGGCAGGGTCTGTGGGTAATCACGCATGAACTTCTCATTCCTTCCAATGTCCGGGACTTCAGCCCCGAAAGGTCATGATTCGGTCTGATTATGACAGCGAAAACCATAACGGGGGCTGAACAGAATGT
>JALWUB010000414.1 GCA_026993275.1 Robiginitomaculum sp.
GATCAGGCCTTTGCCGCCGCGCCCGGAGGTGCGGTATTCATAGGCGGAGGTGCGCTTGCCATAGCCATTGTCGGTAATGCTCAGCACGAATTGCTCGGCAGCACCCAGCTCGGCCAGGCGCTCGACGCTGAGCGCGGCCTCTTCGGTGCTCTCCTCTCCGTCTTCGGCATGGGCAGGCTGTTCCTCACCCCCGGCCTCGCCCATGGCCCGGCGCATGGCGCTGGCATGGCGCAGATAGGCCCGGGCCTCGGCCGGCGTCACCTCCACATGGCGCAGGATGGCCATGGAGATGACTTCGTCATCGCCCTCAAGGCGGATGCCGCGCACGCCGGTGGAGGTGCGGCCCGCAAACACCCGCACCGCGTCAACGGGAAAGCGGATGCACTTGCCATTGCGCGTGGTCAGCAACACGTCGTCCCTGGCCGAGCAGGCGCGGACATCGACAATGCCGTCGCCCTCGTCCGGCTTCATGGCAATCTTGCCATTGCGCATGACATTGGTGAAATCCGACAGCTTGTTGCGGCGCACATGGCCCGAGCGGGTGGCAAACATCACATCCATTTGCGACCAGCTTTGCTCGTCCTCCGGCATGACCAGGATGGAGGTGATGGTTTCGCCCGGCGCCAGCGGCAGCAAATTGACCAGGGCCTTGCCGCGGGTGCGCGGATCGCCCAGCGGCAACCGCCAGACCTTCATGGTGTAGACCATGCCCGTGGAGGAAAAACACAGGATCGGCGCATGGGTCGAGGCGACAAACACCTCGGTCACATAGTCCTCGTCCTTGGTGGTCATCCCCGCCCGGCCGGTGCCGCCGCGGCGCTGTTCGCGGTATGTGTCCAGTGCCGTGCGCTTGGCATAGCCGCCAGCGGTAATCGTCACCACCATGTCTTCGCGGGCGATCAGCGCCTCGTCATCAATCTCCAGTTCGGTGTCGGTAATTTCCGTGCGGCGCGGCACGCCAAAGCGCTCCTTGGCCTCGATGAGCTCGCTGCGGATGATCTCCATGACGCGGTCGCGCGAATGCAGGATGTCCAGCAGATCGGCAATGGTCTCGGTGATTTTCTTGGCTTCGCTGCCAATCTCTTCCGCGCCCAGCGCGGTCAGCCTTTGCAAGCGCAGGTCCAGAATTGCCTTTGCCTGTTCCTGGGTCAGGCGGATATTGCCGTCTTCATCCAGGCGCGAGCGCGGATCGGCAATCAGCTTGACCAGCGCCCCCATATCCCGCGCCGGCCAGGCCCGGCCCATCAGCGCCTCACGCGCCGCGGCGGGGTCCGGCGCCTTGCGGATCAGGGCAATGACCTCGTCGATATTGGCCACCGCCACGGCCAGCGCCACCAGAACATGGGCGCGGTCGCGCGACTTGCGCAAGTCAAAGCGGGTGCGCCGCGCCACCACCTCTTCACGGAAGGCGATAAAGGCCTCGAGCATCTGGCGCAGATTCATCAATTGCGGGCGGCCCTTGTCCAGCGCCAGCATGTTGACGCCAAAATTGGTCTGCAATTGCGAGAACTTGTAAAGCTGGTTGAGCACCACCTCGGCATTGGCATCGCGGCGGATCTCGATGACCACGCGCAGCCCGTCGCGGTCTGATTCATCGCGCAGGTCCGAAATGCCCTCAATGCGCTTTTCACGCACCATGGCAGCAATCTTCTCGATCATCGCCGCCTTGTTCACCTGATAGGGGATTTCGGTGACAATGATGGCCTCGCGGCCCTTGCGGACCTCCTCGATGGTGCAGCGCGCCCGCATCACCACCGAGCCGCGCCCGGTGGCCAGCCCGGCGCGCGCGCCGGAACGGCCGACGATCAGGCCGCCGGTGGGAAAGTCCGGCCCCGGCACCAGCGCCAGCAGCTCGGCATCGTCCACGTCCGGATTATCGATCAGCGCCAGGGTGGCATCAACGATCTCGCCCAGATTGTGCGGCGGGATATTGGTTGCCATGCCGACGGCAATGCCGCCCGCGCCATTGACCAGCATGTTGGGAAAGCGCGCCGGCAGCACCGCAGGCTCGCTCTCCGAGCCATCGTAATTGTCGATGAAATCGACTGTTTCCTTGCCGATATCCGCCAGCAGCGCCTCGGCCGGGCGGTCCATGCGCACTTCGGTATAGCGCATGGCCGCGGCGCGGTCGCCATCCATGGAGCCAAAATTGCCCTGCCCGTCCAGCAGCGGCAGCGACATGGAAAAGTCCTGCGCCATGCGCACCAGCGCATCATAAATCGCCTGGTCGCCATGGGGGTGGTATTTACCCATGACGTCGCCGACAATGCGGGCGCATTTGCGATAGGCCTTGTCATGGATGTAACCGGCCTCGTGCATGGCATAGATGATGCGCCGGTGCACCGGCTTCAGGCCATCGCGCACGTCCGGAATGGCGCGGCTGACGATCACGCTCATGGCGTAATCGAGATAGGACTTGCGCATTTCCTCGACGATGGAAACCGGCGCTATGCCACTGCCGCCATCCGGCGTCTTGTCCTCTGTATCGCTCAACGCATTATCCTTGAAACACAGCTCATTGGCACCGTCCGGCACAGCGAGTCGAATCGGGCGGCATTCAGGGCTGCAGACTAGCAGTCAAAGCCTTGCATAACCAGTGTGCAAGGCATGTCTGCAAGGGCTTGCGCCCCAGTGCGCAACGCTCAAAGGCCGCGCTTTTTCAGGGCGCGTTCGTTCCTGCCGATAAAGTCGCGCACGATCGGCACGTCATCGCGTTCGTGCGACAGCAGCAACTGGAAATTCATGTTGGTGCCGTATTTGAAGCCGAGCGCGACGCCGGTGAGATAAAATTCCCACATGCGGCAGAAGCGCTCGTCATACAGTTTGCGCGCCTCGTCCCAATGGGCCAGAAAGCGCTCGCGCCAGTGCATGATGGTGTAGTAATAGTGCAGCCGCCAGATCTCGCAGTCCGCGGCCCACAGGCCAACGCGCTCGACCGAGGCAAAGGCCTCGGAAATGGAAGGCGAGTAGCCGCCGGGGAAAATGTATTTGCGGATGAAGGCATTGGTGGCGCCCGGCGGATTCTGGCGGCCGATGGAGTGGATCAGCGCCCGGCCGCCGCTTTTCAGATACCCCTGCACGGCGGCAAAATACTGATCCAGCTGCGGCGCGCCGACATGCTCGATCATGCCCACCGAGACGATGCGGTCATACTGGTCGGTGACCTCGCGGTAATCCTGGTATTCAAAGCGCACCCGGTCCGACAGTCCCATCTCTTCCGCCCGCGCATTGGCAACGCGAAGCTGTTCCCTGGCCAGGGCAATGCCGG
>JALWUB010000415.1 GCA_026993275.1 Robiginitomaculum sp.
CCGAGCCATTGAAACACCACGCCTTCCTCGCGGGCATTTTGCAATTCCTGGGCCGAGCCCGGCATGTTGGCCTCGTCGCGCCGGTACAGGCAGGTGACGCTGGCGGCATGCTGGCGCACGGCGGTGCGCACGCAATCCATGGCCGTGTCGCCGCCGCCAATGACCACCACGTGCTTGCCGTGCGCATTCAGGCGGCCAGAGGTGTAATCTGCCACCGTGTCACCAAAGCCGATGCGGTTGGCGCAGGTCAGATACTCCATTGCCGGGATCACCAGCGCATCGCTGGCACCCGGCGCATTGAGCCGGCGCGCCTGGCTGACGCCATTGGCCAGCAAGACCGCATCGTGGGTTGCGCGCAAGTGCGCCAGGCTCACGGTCCTGCCCGCCTCGCTGTTCAGGTGAAACACCACGCCGCTGCGCTCGAGCCAGTCAATGCGCCGCTGCACCACATCCTTTTGCAGCTTGAAGGAGGGAATGCCATAGGTCAGCAAGCCGCCGGCGCGATCGGCACGTTCATGGATCTCCACGGCGATGCCGTTCTGGCGCAATTGCGCCGCTGCCGCCAGCCCTGCCGGGCCTGAACCGATAATGGCCACACGGTGCCGGGTCTCGAATGGCGGGCGGATCGGGGTGATCCAGCCCTCGTTCCAGGCCATTTCCGTCAGCGCCGTTTCCACCGCGCCAATGGTGATGGCGCCAAAGCCGGCCTGTCCCGGCACGCAGGCCCCCTCGCACAAGCGGTCCTGCGGGCAGATGCGCCCGCAGATTTCCGGCAAGGGGTTGGTGGCCGCGCTGAGCCGCCAGGCCTCATGGTCCTGGCCCGCAGCGGCCATGGCCAGCCAGTCGGGTATGGTGTTCTGCAAGGGACAGCCGGACTGGCAGAACGGCACGCCGCACTGGGCGCAGCGCTCCGACTGCCGGTGCATCTGCATGGCATCAAAGGGTGAATAGATTTCCGCGAAATCCTTCAACCGTTCGTCTGTTTCGCGCCGCTCTGGCGGCTGGCGCTGGGTGTGCGCAAAATCCTGCAAAATGCCCTCGTGACAACAGGGCCGCCAGCTGGCGGCCGGGGAAGACCTGCATTCTTCCGGAACGTTTCCTCTCATTGCCAGCGGCCTTGATGGCTCTTGTGCCCGGCGGTCCGGCCGCCGGTGATGACTTTGGCCAATGAGACGGACAGGCTAGCCGCTTGTTGCGCAAAACGCAAGTTCGTGCCTCAAGCTGTGGCATAAATGCCCCGGAAATGCGCAAAAAAGCAAAAAAATCGCAGTTTGTGGATTGATCATGCCCCGGCTTTGCCTTTAGGGAAGCTTTACCAATCGGCGCCATACTGCGCTCTGGTTCACAAGAGGTCTTCAGTCATGCGCCTTTCGCGCACCGCTCTTGCAGATGTTTTTCGCGCCGCCCCGGCTGCGGCGCGCGCCCTTGTGACCATGACACGCATTACCATGACACCCCTTTGGAGCGGGGTTGACCGGGCGTGATCTGAAACCAGAACAGATTTGACCCATGCCAGCCCGCTCTGCCCCTGCAGCAGCGGGTTTTTTTCATGCGCACCCGAAGGAGACACACCATGCGCCCCATTTCTGAAAACCAGCCATCCGGACGGCCATCCCGGCTGACGGTGCTGAAGTTCGGCGGCTCGGTCTTGCGTGACGCCAGTGCGGTGCATCTGGCGGCGCACGAGGTCTACCGCTGCCTGCGCCGCGGTGAACAGGTCATTGCCGTGGTTTCGGCGCTGGCCGGGGAAACCGATGCGTTGATGGCGCAGGGGCAAGCAACCGGCGATGGCGAAAAGGCGCCGGGCTATGCCGAACTGCTGCGCCTTGGCGAAATGCGCGCGGCGGCTCTGCTGGCGCTGGCCCTGGGGCGGACCGGCGTGGATGCCCGCGCCATCGACCCGGCGCAGATCGGCTTGCGCGCCGAGGGAGAGGTGGACGATGCCCGCCCGGCGGCCCTCGACACGGCGGCGCTTTCTCGGCTTCTGGATGCGCATGAAGTGCTGGTGGTGCCGGGATTCAGCGCCGTGCTGGAGGATGGCCGGGCGGCCTTGCTGGGGCGGGGCGGGTCCGACATGAGCGCCATCTATCTGGCCGATGCGCTGGGTGCCCGCCATGTGCGGCTGATCAAGGATGTTGACGGGCTTTATGCCAGCGACCCCAAGAGCGCTGCCGAGCCGCGGCGCTTTGCCAGCCTCGACTGGCAGCAGGCGGCGCAATTGTGCGGCCCCTCCATTCAGCGCCAGGCGCTGGAGCATGCCCGCGCGCGCGGCCTGCATGTGCACATTGCCGCGCCCGGGCGGCGTTTTGCCACCATCATCGGCCCGGACCGGGAAAGCCGGTGCGCCGCCGTGCATGCAAAGCGGCTGAAGGTCGCCCTGCTGGGCTTTGGCACGGTCGGGCAGGGGGTCTATGCGCATTTGCAGCGCCATGCGGACCTGTTCGATGTCTGCGGCATCCTCGTGCGCGATGCCGGCAAGCCGCGCGGGGACAATGCACCGCTTCACCTGATCAGCGATGATCCGGCGCAGGTGCTGGGCGCGCGCCCGGACATCATCGTTGAAATGATCGGCGGCGTGGATGCGGCCCAGGCCTTTATCCTCAACGCCTTCTTTGGCGGCGCAGACGTGGTGTCGGCCAACAAGGCCGTGCTGGCGGCGCGCTTCAACCTGTTGCGCGATGCCGCGGCACAGGCCGGGCGCGCCTTGCGCTACAGCGCCGCTGTCGGTGGCGGCGTGCCCATGCTCGAGGCCCTCGACGAGGCCCGCAAGCAGGGCCGGATCGCCGCCGTGCAGGGCGTTGTCAATGGCACCGCCAATTTCATTCTCGACCGTCTGGCGGCGGGCTGCGGCTTTGACGAGGCGGTGGCCGAAGCCCAGGCCTGCGGCTTTGCCGAGGCCGATCCGTCGGCAGATGTGGATGGCCTGGATGCTGCCGCCAAGCTGGTTCTCATGGCCCGGCGCGGCTTTGGTGCCGGCTTGCGCAGTGCGCAGATTCCCTGCGAAAGCCTGCGCGGCCTGGACCCGGCGCGGCTGGCGGCGGCACAAAGGGATGGCCAGGTGATCCGGCAGGTCAGCGAGATCAGGCGCGATGGCAAGGGCCGGGTGTCGGCCAGCGTGTCCCTGAAGGCCCTGCCCGCAGAGCACTATCTTGCCGGGGCCAGGGGCGCGCAGAACCGGTTGCTGATCACGCTGCAGGACGGCCAGAGCCTGGCCTTGCGCGGCCTGGGCGCCGGGCGCTGGCCCACGGCCGAAGCGGTGATGGC
>JALWUB010000416.1 GCA_026993275.1 Robiginitomaculum sp.
AAAACGGCAAACTTCGGGCTGACCCCGTAACCCAGCACGGAAACCCCGGCCTTGAGCGTGACCGCGCGGCGGGTGCCGCCAATGGTATCGCTCAGGCGGGTCAGGATGAATTGCTGGCGCGCCAGCAGCTCGCCCTTGCTCACCGGCAGCGCGGTGTTGAAGGTGATCGGCGCCGCCCATGCCGCGCCGGTGCTTGCTGCAGCCATAAATGTTAAAAGCGTGGTCCGGATTGCTGTTTTCATACGGGTGTCCCATAACCTTGTTTTTTGATCCTGGGCCGGTGTATAAAGCCTGTAGTCACTACAGGCTCAAGGGCTTTATGATGAAATCACGGCAATGTGTCTTTTACATTGGCGATGCCGCCAGGCGCACTGGCGTGCCCGTTGAAACCATACGCTATTACGAGCGCGAGGGGATCTTGCAGCCGCCGGAGCGCGGCCGCAACGGCTACCGGCTTTACAATCGGGCGCACCTTGAACGGCTGATGTTTGTCAAACGCTGCCGGGCGCTGGGGTTTTCCCTGCAGGAAACACAGTCCCTGCTCAGCCTGGCCGATTCCAAGACCCGCACCTGCCGCCAGATCAGCGCCATTGCCAAGGCCAAACTGCGCGATGTGCGCGCCAAGATCGCTGACCTGAAACGCATGGAAACGGTGCTGGAAGACTATGTCGAGATCTGCCCGGGCGATGCCACGGCCGACTGCCCGATTGTTGCGGCCCTGTCGCACCGGCCTGACGGGAATGGCCGCCATGCCGCTCTGTGAGCCTGAATGCCAGTTCCGGGGTGATGACAGCCTGCCTGGGCAGGGGCGTGCCCCGATCAATGCCGGGCGCCCGTCATGCCCATGACCCGTCAAACGCCCATACACACGGCCAGCGGCCCGGACGGGATCTGGCGGCGCAATGCCTATATCGTGCTTGTGCTGGTCAGCATCGTGTTTCTGGTGCTTGACCGGGCCCGGCCCGAGCGCTCGCCGTTCTTGCCGGGCAAGCATGCGGTGATGACGCTGATGGCGCCAGCCATGGCGGCGCTGTCGGCACCGCTGCGCACCCTCAATCAGGCCAGTCTCGTCCTGGCCTCAAACTGGCACGCGGCCAGCCGGTTGCGGCAATTGGAGGCGGACAAGCGCAATCTGCTCTACTGGCGGGACCTGGCGCTGGCCTTGCAGGAAAAAATGCTGCGCTATGAAAAACTGCTGCATGCGCCAGACGCGCCAAGACCCGTGGTGGTGACCGCCAGGATCGTGTCGGATTCCGGCGGGCCGTTTGTGCGCACCAGACTGGTCAATGCCGGCACGGCCGACCGGGTGGCCCGCGGCCAGGCGGTGCTGGCCTATAATGGCCTGATCGGCCGGGTGATGGCGGCGGGGCAACACAGCGCCCGGGTGCTGTTGCTGACCGATTACAACAGCCGGGTGCCGGTGTTTGTTGCGCAAACCGGCGCCCATGCGATTCTGGCTGGCGACAACAGCCCCGTGCCGCGGCTCGACTATATCGCCCGCGGCGCCAGGATGAAGGCCGGCATGCGGGTGATGACCTCGGGCGAGGACGGGGTGCTGCCGCGCGGCATTGCCGTCGGCCAGGTGGTGCCTGCGGAGCCAGGCCGGTGGCGGGTCAGGCTCTATGCCAATCCCGGCAATGCGGATTTTGCAACCATCCTGGCCTTGCCGGCCGTGCCGCCCGTGCAAGACGGCAAGGTGGCGGCAGATGTGCCGGTTGCGCCTGCCAGCCCGGACACGGGTTCCCCACAGAGCCAGCATACAGGCGCCGCGGCGGACAGTCAGAACGGGAGGGCTGAATGAAGGCCACGGGTTTGACCGAATGGCTGGCAATCCTGTTATGGGCGGCAGCGCCCTTCCTGACAGGCGTCTTTGCCGTCCTGCTTTTCGCCACCCCGGTGCAGCTGTTTGACATGGCCGTGCCGATGCCGCTCTTTCCCTTCATGGTGGTGTTTTACTGGGCCATGCTGCGGCCGAACCTCATGCCGCCGCTGGCGATTTTTCTCATTGGCCTGTTCCAGGATTTTCTTTCCGGCGGGCCGGTCGGCCTGTGGGCGCTGAGCTATTTGCTGGCGGCTGCCCTGATCAGCACCCAGCGCGGGATTTTCGCCTGGCGCGGGCGCGCCGCCCTGTGGGCCGGATTTGCCATTGCCGCCATTCTGGTTGCGGCAATTTCCTGGCTGGCGGCGCGTCTTGCCCTGGGCACGGCACCCTCCGGCGGCGCCCTGTTCAGCGAAACCCTGGCCACGATTGTGGCGTTTGCCCTGGTCATGCCGCTTCTGGACGCCATCCGGCATGTCACCAGGCAAGCCCGGCGCCTGACCGTGCACAGCACCATGGCGGGAGGACAGTGATGGCACGCCGCCCTGACGATCATGGCCCGTTGTTCACGCGCCGCGCACTGGTGCTCGGCGGTGCCGGCCTGGCCGGGTTCGGGGCGCTGACGGCGCGGCTTTATCAATTGCAGATCATCGAGGCCGAACGCTATCGCGGCCTGTCCGAGCAGAACCAGTTCGATTACCGCCTGTTGCCGCCCAGCCGCGGCCGCCTGCTGGACCGCAACGGGCTGGCGCTGGCGGAAAACACGGACAATTACCGGCTGCTTCTGGACCCGGAGCAGGCCCCGGACCTGGAACTGGTGCTGCGCCGCCTGGCCAGCATCATCCCGCTGCCGCCTGACAGTCTTGAGCGGGTCCGCAAGGCGATTGCCCGGCGCCGGGATTTTGCCGCCGTGGTGCTGGCGGAAAACCTTGACTGGAAGGCCTTTGCCGCCGCCAACCTGCACCTGCCGGAACTGCCCGGTGTGCGCCCGGAGGTGGGCGAGTTGCGCACCTATCCCGGCGGCGCGGCCCTGGCCCATGCGGTGGGGTATGTCGGCAAGGTGCCGCCATCCATGCAAGGCGATGACCCGCTCTTGCACTATCCGGGATTTCGCATCGGCCGCTCAGGCGCCGAAAAGGCCCAGGACAAGCGCCTGCGCGGCAAGGCGGGCGCGCTGAAGGTCGAGGTCAATGCCCTGGGCCGCGTCATCCGCACCCTGCCCGACCCGGCCACGGCGGCGGTGCCCGGCGAAGATGTCACCATGACGCTGGACCGGCGCATTCAGAGCTTTGCCGCCAAGCGGCTGGAAGGCCTGAGCGCTGCGGTCTGCGCCATAGACATTGCCAGCGGCGCGGTGCCGGTGCTGTTGTCCACACCGGGCTTTGACCCGGACCTTTTCGCCCGGGGCATTGCCTCTGCAGACTACAAGGCACTTC
>JALWUB010000417.1 GCA_026993275.1 Robiginitomaculum sp.
CAGGCGCGGCTGCGCATTGCCGACAATGCCGGGCGCTCTGCACCCCTCCCCGTGGCCGCTTCGCTGGCCCGTTAACCCAGACAATGAGGATTATTGTGAAAAAAGAAACCAAGATGGCCAGCGCACCATCTGCGCAGCAACAGGGCATTGACGAGTTCCGCAGCGCCTTTGAAGCGTTCAAGGAGGCCAATGACCGCCGCCTTGCCGAAATCGAACGCAAGCACAGCGCCGATGTTCTGACCCTCGAGAAGGTCGAGCGCATTGACCGTGCCCTGGATGAGCAGAAGGCCGCCATGGACCGGCTCAGCCTGGAGCGCCGCCGTCCGGCCCTGGAAGCGCCTGCGGCGGTTCTGCCAAGCGCAGGCCAGAAGGCCTGGGCGCGCTATATGCGCCAGGGCGATGCCAGCCAGCTGATCGAGGCGAAACAGCTTTCTGCCGGCTCCGGGCCTGATGGCGGCTTTACCGCTCCGGACGAAACCGCGCACGAGATTACCCGTCTGTTGCAGGACGCCTCGCCCATGCGCCAAATCGCCGAAGTGCGCACGGTGGGCTCGTCCAGCTTCAAGAAGCCGATCAGCCGCGGCGGTGCGGCGGCAGGCTGGGCGGCGGAAACCGCGGCGCGCCCGGAAACCCAGACCCCGACCCTGGACCTGATCGCCTTTCCGGCGGCGGAGCTTTACGCCATGCCGGCAGCGACGCAGACCCTGCTGGACGACAGCTTTGCCGACATCGACCAATGGCTCGCCGAAGAGGTGCGCGATGTCTTTGCCGCCCAGGAAACCGCGGCCTTTGTCAATGGCGACGGCATTGGCAAGCCCAAGGGGTTCCTGTCCTATGCCGCCAGTCCGGACGCCAGCGCCCAATGGGGCGAAATCGGCTATCTGGCCACGGGTGTCGATGGCGGGTTTGCCGCCTCCGATCCCATCGATTCCCTGATCGACCTGGTCTATGCGCCCAAATCGGCTTACCGGCCGGGGGCGCATTTTATCATGAACCGGCGCACGGTTTCCGTGGTGCGCAAGTTCAAGGACCTGGACGGCAATTACATCTGGCAGCCGGCGGCCCAGGCCGGGCAGCCCTCGACGCTGCTGGGCTATCCGGTCACCGAGATCGAGGACATGCCGGACATTGCCTCTGGCGCCAGCGCCATTGCCTTTGGCGATTTCCGCCGCGGCTATCTGATTGTTGACCGCGCCGGTGTGCGGGTGGTGCGCGACCCCTATTCGTCAAAACCGTTCGTGCTGTTTTACACCACCAAGAAGGTCGGCGGCGGCGTGCAGGACTTCAACGCCATCAAACTGCTGAAATTCGCCCTGAGCTGACCTCCCCCTGCAGCTTGAGGCGGACCCGCGGGCAGGCATCTGGCGCGTTCAGGGCCTGCCCGCACCCCCTTTTTCGAAACCCTGGGAGCATCCCATGAGTGTAACCGTGCTGGTTCCGCCAGCGCTGGACCCGGTGAGCCTGGCCGAGGCCAAGGCGTTCCTGCAGCTGGACTCCGCCTTCGAGGACGCCCTGGTTGGCGATCTGGTCAAGACGGCGGCAGAGACTGTCGAGCACGAGACAGGCACGGCGCTGATCGCCCGCACCGTGCAGCAGAGTTTTGCGGCCTGGCCGCAAGGCGGCGTGTTCACCCTGCAGGCCCGCCCGCTCATGCAGCTGGTCCAGGTGCAGCGGCGCGATGCGGCAGGCGTGCTCAGCCTGGTCGATCCATCAAAGTATTACATCGACCAGGGCAATGCGCGCATGATTGCGCTGTCCGGCTTCACGCCGCCGCCCTTCACCCATCCGTCCGAGGCCATTCTGGTTGACTGCATTGCCGGGTTCGGCGCGGCGCCAGGCGATGTTCCGGCGGCCTTGCGCACCGCCGTGCTGTTGATCGTGCGCAGTCTCTACGACAATCGCGGACAGGCTGAAGCGGGCCTGCCCTTGCGCGCCCGCGCCTTGATGGCGCCCTTTGCCAGGGTGCGGCTGTGATGGCCGCCATCACCCTCGATACACGCGTCATGGTGCAAGCGCTGGCCGCCGTGGCCGATGCCGGCGGCGGCCACAGCCGCAACTGGAGCGATTTTCGCGCGGTCTGGGCCCAGGTGCGCTGGGGCCGGCCGGACAGGGCGTCCGGGGACGGCAGCGGCGGTTACCGGCGCAGCGTCACCGTCACGCTGCGCTGGGCCCCGGATTTGCCCGACCCCATGCGCCTGATCGTGGCGCAAAGGCCGCTGGCGGTGGTTTCCGCCACCCGGCTGCAGGCGGATCCGGATTATGTGCTGGCGGAATGCGAGGAGCAGTCTTGATGAGCACCAATGCCTTGTGGGCCGTGCAAAAGGCCATTCAGGCGGCGCTGGGCGCCGATCCGGCACTGGCCTCCTTGCTGGGCAGCCCGGTGCGGCTGTATGACGATGTGCCGCCGCAGCCGCAATTTCCCTTTGCCAGCTGGGACCGCGCCAGGATGGTCCCGCTCAAGGCCGATCGCGCCGGCGCGCTGGAGCATCGCCTGACCCTGAAAATCTGGTCCCGCTATGGCGGCAGACGCGAGGCGCTGGAGATCCTGCAGGCCGTGCGCGCCGTTCTCGATGATGCCGCGCTGGGGCTGGACGGGCATGTGCTTGTCAGCCTGAGCACGGTTTTTGCCGACGTTTTCCGCATCCGCTCCACGCAGGTGTTCGAGGCCATTCTCAGCCTGCGCGCAGTGACCGAACCCACACCCTGACAGACAAGGAGCCACACAATGGCGATACAGCGCGGCAAGGATATCTTGCTGAAGATGGAGGAGCCGGCAGGGTCGTCCACCTATCTGACCATGGCGGGCCTGCGCGCCCGCACGATTTCCCTGAATGCCAGGACGGTGGACGCCACCAATGCCGACAGCATCGGCCAGTGGCGCGAATTGCTGCCCGGCGCCGGGGTCAAGTCGGTCTCGGTCTCCGGCTCGGGCGTGTTCACGGACGATGCGGCGGACGAGGCCGTGCGCAATGCCTTCTTTGCCCAGGATGCGCGCAACTGGCAGATCATCATCCCAGCCTTTGGCACCCTGCAGGGGGCCATGCAGATTGCGGCGCTGGAATACAGCGGCGAATTTGACGGCGAGGCGGTTTACAGCCTGACCCTGGCATCGGCCGGGGCCATCAGCTTCACGCCGCTATGAGCGGGCTGAACCGGGTGCGCGGCGAGGCCGGGCTCGCCATAGACGGGCAGACGCGGCGTTTGTGTTTGACCATGGGGGCGCTGGCGCAGATCGAAAGCGCGCTTGAGGTGGA
>JALWUB010000418.1 GCA_026993275.1 Robiginitomaculum sp.
CCTGCTGGTGCTTGCCGCCTTCGCCCAGAAAGCGCAGCGCCAGCGTGCCCTCCTCGCATTCGCGCCGCCCGGCCACGGCAATCACCGGCACCTTGGCGTGGGAATGCTCGCGCACCTTGTAGCTGATTTTTTCATTGCGCAAATCGGCCTTGACCCGCAGGCCCGCGGCGGCCAGCTTTTCGGCCGCGGCGGCGGCATAGCTGTCGGCATCGGAGGTGATGGTGGTGACCACCACCTGCACCGGCGCCAGCCACAGGGGCAGATGGCCCGCATGGTGCTCCAGCAAGATGCCCAAAAAGCGCTCGAACGAGCCCAGAATGGCCCGGTGCAGCATCACCGGGCGGTGGCGCTCGCCGTCCTGGCCCACATAGGAGGCATCCAGGCGCTCCGGCAGGTTGAAGTCCACCTGCATGGTGCCGGTCTGCCAGGAGCGGCCAATGGCGTCTTTCAGGACAAAATCAAGCTTGGGCCCGTAAAAGGCCCCGTCGCCCGGATTGTGCACAACCTCCAGCCCGGTGGCATCGGCGGCGGTTTTCAGGGCCTGTTCTGCCTTGTCCCAGATGGCATCGGAGCCAACGCGCTGCTCTGGCCGGTCGGCAAAACGCACCTGCACGTCCTCGAAGCCGAAATCCGCATAGACCGATTGCAGCAGCGCGCAGAATGCCTTGACCTCGCTGGTGATCTGGTCTTCGCGGCAGAAAATGTGCGCATCGTCCTGGGTGAAGGCGCGCACCCGCATGATGCCATGCAGGGCGCCGGAAGGCTCATAGCGGTGGCAGGAGCCGAACTCGGCCAGGCGCAGGGGCAGGTCGCGATAGGACTTCTGCCCGCGATTGAACACCTGCACATGGCAGGGGCAGTTCATGGGCTTGACCGCCAGCACCTTGTTTTCCTCCTCAATGGAAGAAATGAACATGTGTTCGCGGTATTTCGCCCAGTGCCCGGATTCCTCCCAGAACTTGCGGTCCATGAGTTGCGGCGTGCGGATTTCCTGATAGCCGCCCGCCAGTTGGCGGCGGCGCATATAGTCCTGCACGGTGCGGTACAGCGTCCAGCCATTGGGGTGCCAGAACACCTGGCCCTGCGCTTCTTCCTGCAAGTGGAACAGGTCCATTTCACGGCCAAGGCGGCGGTGATCGCGTTTCTCGGCCTCTTCCAGGCGTTGCAGATAAAGCCGCAATTCCTTCGGGTTGCGCCAGGCGGTGCCGTAAATGCGCTGCAATTGCGCGCGTGAGGAATCACCGCGCCAATAGGCTCCGGCCAGCTTCATCAGCTTGAAGGCCTTGGGCAGCTTGCCGGTGGAGGGCAAATGCGGGCCGCGACACAGGTCTACCCACTTGCCCTGGCGGTAGAGGGTGATGACCTCGTCTGGCGGCAGATCGGCGATCAGCTCGGCCTTGAAGGTCTCGCCCTTGTCCTTGAAAAAGGCAATGGCCTCATCGCGGTCCCAGACCTCGCGCTCGATCTGTTCATCACGGTCAACGATCTGTGCCATGCGCGCCTCGATGGCGGCGAAATCCTCGGTTGAAAACGGCTCGTCGCGGGCAAAATCATAATAAAAGCCGTTCTCGATTACCGGGCCGATGGTCACTTGCGTGCCGGGGAACAGCTCCTGCACCGCTTCGGCCAGCACATGCGCCGCATCGTGGCGGATCAGCTCCAGCCCCTCTTCGTCGCGGGCGGTGATGATGCGCACCTTGCCGCCCTGCTCAAGCGGCCTTTTGAGGTCGCGCAAGGCCCCGTCCAGCTCGATCGCCAGCGCTGCCTTGGCCAGGGAGGGGGAAATGTCCGCCGCCACGTCCAGGCCGCTGACGCCGCTCTCATACGCACGCTTGGCGCCGTCGGGAAATTCCAGTTCAATCATGGTGCTGATGCTCTTTCTGGCCAATATTACCGTGTGCGCAGCCTGCCGTTTCGCACCCGTGAGCCGTGCGTTTGCGCCAGGACCAGTCGCCGAGCCTGCTTATGGCCCAAATCGGCGCTTTGTCCAGTTTTTCCGGCACCGGATCATAGCCGGACGAGCCAAACGGATGACACCGGCTGAGCCGCGACAGCGTCAGCCAGAAGCCGCGCCAGGCGCCATGGCGGCGCACCGCCTCCAGTCCATAGCTGGAACAGCTCGGCTCATGGCGGCACCGCACGCCCATGGCGGCAAAGGCCGGGCTCAGGGTGAGCTTGTAAAGGCGGATCAGAGCCATCAGGAACAGGGCGGGCAGGCGGCGCATGGGCGCTAACTCCAAGGTCCGGCACGGACAGCTTCAGGGTGTAGCGCGCCCCGGTGCGCAATTCAAATCCGCCATCGAAGAATTTGGCGCGCGGTACTGTTTACGCGCTCAAGCAGCGAGGCTTGCCGTCGCGGTAGCGCATAAAATACGCTCAAGCAGCGAGGCTTGCCGTCGCGGTAGCGCATAAAATACGCTCAAGCAGCGAGGCTTGCCGTCGCGGTAGCGCGCCGGGCGCAGCGGAAGCAATAAGGAATGGTGGGCGTACCTGGGATTGAACCAGGGACCTCCTCGATGTCAACGAGGCGCTCTCCCGCTGAGCTATACGCCCCACGCGCGCGAAGCCGGTCTATAGCCAAGCGCCTGCGCCGGTGCAAGGGCGCGCCTCAGTCAGCCCGGGAAGACCTGGCGTGTCAGGCGGCCATCACCCGTTCCACCTCGGCGACAAGCTCGCGCAAGTGGAACGGCTTGGACAGCACCTTGGCGTCCTTGGGCGCGCGCTGGCCGGGATTGAGTGCGACCGCGGCAAAGCCGGTGATGAACATGATCTTCAGCGACTCGTCCTGCTCGGCCGCCTTGCGGGCAAGCTCGATGCCATCCACCCCCGGCATGACGATATCGGTCAGCAGCAGGTCAAACGCATCCGGCTCGGCATTGAGCGCATCGAGCCCCTCATCGCCGTCGGCACACGCGACCACTTCATGGCCCGCGCGCTCCAGCGCCTTGGCCAGAAAGCCGCGCATCGAATCATCATCTTCGGCCAGTAAAATCCGTGCCATAACCCGCTCCTGTTACCCATACGCGCCGTCTTTTGCGGCGTTTCATCACCTCAAGCCCAGAAGTGTAGGCCAAGAGAGTAAAGGTGTGGTGAAGGCGGTGCGGATTGCTGCGCAAAACTGGCGCTCTTGACGGCAGTGCCGCCTCAGGCACATTGTGCAGTCATGACTGTGTGCAGCCCCGTTTCCAGCCGTGCCGCGCCTGCGCAAGCCGGGCCATGGCCGGAGCTGGATCCGGCGTTTACGCTC
>JALWUB010000419.1 GCA_026993275.1 Robiginitomaculum sp.
GCACGGCGGGCAATACCGGCATTGGCCTGGCCATGGTCGGCGCGGCGCTGGGCTATCGCGTGGTCATCGTCATGCCGCGCACCCAGGCGCAGGAGAAAAAGGACGCGGTGCGCCTGTTTGGCGGCGAACTGCACGAGGTCGATGCGGTGCCCTACTCCAACCCAAACAATTACGTGCATTATTCGCGCACCCTGGCGGAAAAGCTCGCCAAGAGCGAGCCGCGCGGCGTGCTCTGGGCCAACCAGTTCGACAACACCGCCAACCGCGAGGCGCACCGCAGCACGACCGGGCCCGAGATTTGGGAGCAGACCGGTGGCAAGCTGGATGGCTTCATCTGCGCCGTGGGCTCCGGCGGCACCTTGGGCGGCGTTTCGCTGGCCCTGAAGGAACGCAATCCGGACATCACCATTGCCCTGGCGGACCCGCACGGCTCCAAGCTGTTCAGCTGGTACAAGGAACGCAAGCTGGAGACGTCGGGCAATTCCATCACCGAAGGCATTGGCCAGGGCCGCGTCACCGCCAATCTGGAGGGCGTGCAGGTGGACGATGCTTTTCGCATTGCCGACGAGAGCGCGCTGAACATCCTGTTTGATCTGGTGCAGCACGAAGGCCTGTGCCTTGGCGGCTCGTCGGGGGTGAACATCGCCGGGGCCATGGCGCTGGCGCGCGTGCTGGGCCCGGGGCACACCATCGTCACGCTCCTGTGCGATTATGGCAACCGCTATCAGTCCAAGCTCTACAACCCGGCCTTTTTGCGCGAAAAGGGCCTGCCCGTGCCGGAGTGGATGGCGTGAGCGGCAGGAACGGGCCGCATACGCGCCTGGTGCATGGCGGGCGCAAGGCCCAGGGGACGGTTGCCGATCTCGTCAACCCGCCCGTGGAGCGCGCCTCCACGGTGCTGTTTGCACGCGCCGAAGACCTTTACGACGCCAAGCCGGGCCAGCGCTATTATGGCCGCTTCGGCACCGCAACGCAGGCCGCCTTGCGCGCTGCCATTGGCGATCTGGAAGGCGCCGCCGATGTGGTGCTCGCCCCCTCGGGGCTGGCTGCCTGCACCCTGGCGCTGCAGGCTCTGGCGGAGCCTGGCAAGCACATGCTGGTCAGCGACAGCGTCTATGGGCCGACACGGGCCTTTTGTGATGGCGTGCTGAGCAGGAACGGTGTCGAGATCACCTATTTCGACCCGCGCGCCGGGGCAGAACTGGCGGCGCAATGCCGCGATGAAACCTGCGCCATCTTTCTCGAATCACCTGGGTCTTTGACATTCGAAATCAATGACTTGCCTGCTATAGCTGACCTTGCGCAAGCGCGCGGCATCCCGACCCTGATCGACAACACCTGGGCCGCGGGCTGGTTTCTCAAACCGCTGGCGCTGGGCATTGATTATTCCATCCAGGCAGCGACCAAATACCACACTGGCCATTCGGACGTGCTCATGGGCGCCATCGCGGCACGCACCGAAGAGAGGGCCAAAGTCATCAGGGACCATGCACGGCTGACCGGCAATGCGGTCTCGCCCGATGATGCCTATCTGGTCTTGCGCGGCATGCGCACCATGGGCGTGCGCCTGGAGCGCCAGCAGCAAAGCGCCCTGAAGATCGCCCAGTGGCTGAGCGGCAGGCCGGAAGTGGCCCGGGTTCTGCATCCGGCCCTGCCCGAACACCCGGACCATGCCCTGTGGCAGCGCGATTTTGGCGGCGCATCCGGCCTCTTTGGCGTCATCTTGCGCCCCGTCAGCGAGGCGCAAGTCTATGCCTGTCTTGACGCTCTCACCCTCTTCGGCCTTGGCTTCTCCTGGGGCGGCTATGAGAGCCTTGCGATTCATTGCGATGCGCAAATCAAACGCACCGCCAGACCCTGGAAGGCCGAAGGCCCGCTGGTGCGCTTTTCCATCGGCCTGGAAGATGCCGATGATTTGATCGCGGATCTGGAAAACGGCCTGGCGGCGCTGGGCTGAGCCACTTTGCCGCCTTACCCAACACGTCCATACCGGCCTTCGCCGGAATGACGACCGAATATATGGCAAAATCAAGGATTTTTGCTTGCCCCCCCTTGTCGCCCTTCGGTTTACCGGATGGTCCAGGGGTGTGGATGCCTTGCATGGGTCCTCCGCTCAAGGCGGAGGATGACGAGTTTTTTGAAAGACATGCGTTAAAAAGGCTGCTGCTTTTGACCAGTTGGCAATCCTAGGGTCAAAACTCATTCACAGATGCCCGCCTTTCTCACAACCTATTGTTTTTACAGCAAATATTTAACTATCGTCGTCATTGCGGCGCAGGCCGCAATCCATCTTGATGCATCAAAATGGGCCCCGGCCTCCGCCGGGGTGACGGCTTTTCATACAGAGAATCCGCGTTTCTTGTGCTTTGAAGGCTTTTTTCAAAAGGAAAATCAAGATCGAATGAGTCTGGGGCCTAGCAGGACTCAATCTTGCCACCGTCGCTTTTTTCCTCCCCCGCCTTTCGCGGGGGAGGTGGCGGCGGAGCCGGCGGAGGCGGCCCTTCGGCACTTCCCCCCATATCGACCGCTGCGCGGCCACTTCCCCCGCAGGCAGGGGAAAAAAAAGGGGCGTCATACCGGCGCAGGCCGGTATCCATTTTGGGCTGTTCTCCACGCGCTGACCCGGCCCGTTTCAACGCTGCTTTCGATTGTGGTCCGTTTACCCTTGCAGAAGAGAGGGACGGAATAACGCCGGAGGGGGACTTCTGAATTACCGCCCTCCCTTCTTCCCGCGTTTGTGTTTCCAGGCCACACCGCGTCCGGCGGACTTGCCGCGGTATGTGCGGCCCTTTTTGCGCCCCGGGCTGCCAGGTTCCAGCATGTCGAGCTCGGTTTCCCTGAGCCGCGCGATTTCGTCGCGCAGGCGGGCGGCTTCCTCGAACTCGAGATCAGCGGCGGCCTTCAGCATGCGCTTTTCCATATCGTCGATAACGGCGGCGAGATTGGCGCCAATGAAGTGCTCGCCGTCCTCGGCAAGCCCCTGGGCATAGGCGCGCACCGTGTCCGAGGCGGCGATACGCACATGGTCGCCCTCATAGACACTGTCGAGAATGTCGCCAATATCGCGCTTGATGCTTTGCGGGGTAATGCCGTGCCTGGCATTATAGGCCAGCTGTTTCTTGCGCCGCCGTTCGGTTTCGGCCATGGCGCGCTGCATCGAGCCGGTGATGGTGTCGGCATAAAGCACGACGCGGGCATCGACATTGCGCGCGGCCCGGCCAATGGTCT
>JALWUB010000420.1 GCA_026993275.1 Robiginitomaculum sp.
GGCAACACCCTGGTGCTGGACCTGCGCCGGCGCACGGCCAGCGAGCTTGGCTTTGATGCCAACCAGGCCGCTGTCTACAATGCCTGGTTCACGGCGCTGTCCAACAGCGGCGATGCGGCGCTGGAGGCCGGATTCGCGCAATTGATCACCCAGGACGACTTCCAGTCGGCCTATAACCAGCTGCTGCCGGAATTTGGCACTGCCGCCTTGCAATTCACCCTCGCCAACACCGATGGCGCCGCCGGTGCCATCGCCACCCGGCTTGACAATCTGCGCCGTGGCTATGGCACCCAGGGCGGTGTGTGGGCCCAGGAAATCGGCTATTATCTGGACCGCAGCCTGACCTCCATCACCCAGCCCTATCATGGCTATGGCGCCGGGCTGGCGGCGGGCATTGACAGCCCGTTTGGCCCCTTTGATGCGGTTGGCATCGCCATCAGCGCATTTTCCAACGAAATTTCGCAATCCATCGGCTTTGACAAGCCCCTGTCCACAAAATCGGCGCAGATCGGCGTGTACAGCGGCAGCCGCTTTGCCGGGATCGATTTCGAAAGCAATGCCTCCATCGGCATAGATGATTTCAGCTCCAACCGGGCGCTGAACTTTGGCGACATCGTGCGCTCTGCGAAAGCCGGCTGGACCGGGCACCATTTTGCCGGGACCTCGCGGCTGTCCTACGATTTCACCGCCGGGCGCTGGTTCGTCCGGCCCAGCGTGTCGCTGGACTATCTGTGGCTCAAGGAAAACGCCCACACCGAAACCGGCGGCGGCACCGGCTTTGATCTCGACATTCAGGCGCGCACCTCCAAGTCCTTCTCCGGCTCCGCCGCCGTCACCTTCGGGCGCGTTTTCGGCAAAAAGGACGAATCCTGGTGGTCGCCGCGCCTGCGTGTTGGCGCACGCAACGAATTCCAGAACAAGACCGCCAGTACCACGGCCAGCTTTGCCGGCTTTACCGACACCTTCACCCTGACGCCGCCGCAATTGCCGTCCACCGCCCTGCTTCTGGGCTTTTCCTTCAGTGCCGGCAGCCGCTTCACCTCTTTCGGCTTCGATTACGATGCGGACATTCGCAACGGCTTTGTCCGCCACACCGGGCGTCTGGTGATTCGTTTCATCTTCTGATTGTTCTGAAGGTGTTAACACATCTTGAAGATGTGGGCGCGCAAGGCCCCTGCCCTATCCGCAACCAATTGTTTTTCTTGTGAAAATTATTTCGCATAAAATTTCACCATATGACTTGACCGAAATTGCGACTTATACGAGTATTTCCGCGCGTCCAATCGTGTCAGGCGCATTTCCCCGGCCGGGCCCACCCCGTGCTCAATTCTCCGGGGACATCGAAGGGCTGGCGGTACCCCGAGCGCCAGCCCTTCTTTTTTGCGCATTCTGCCTATACCCTGCGGCATCAGCCGAATCGCAACGGAGAGGCCGCCATGCCGATTGTCCGCCCAACGCTCCTGGCCCTGCTCATGCTGGCCTTCAGCATCTGCCAGGGTTTTCCTGCATCTGCCCGGGACAGGGCAAAAGAGGACGCGGCACCCGCAGCGCACAAGCTGGTCATCCTGGTTCATGGCGGCGCCGGGTCGGCCCGGCCCGGCGGCCTGCCCGAGGAGGACGAGGCGGCCTATCGCGCCGCCCTCGCCCACGCGCTGGAGACCGGCTATGCGGTGCTGGCCAAAGGCGGCGCGGCCATTGATGCGGTGCAGGCGGCGATTGTCACCCTGGAGGACAATCCGCTGTTCAATGCCGGCAAGGGCGCCGTGTTCACCGCCGATGGCCGTAATGAAATGGACAGCTCGATCATGGATGGCAGCACCCGCAATGCGGGCGCCGTGGCCGGAGTGACCATAGTCAAGAACCCGATTCTCGCCGCCCGTGCCGTCATGGACAAGAGCCCGCATGTCATGCTGGCGCGCGATGGCGCCGACAGCTTCGCCAGGGAGCAGGGCCTGAAGATTGTCGATCCATCCTATTTCTACACCGAGAAGCGCTGGCAGCAATTGCTGCGCGCCCGCAAGGCGGCCAGGGACCATGCTGCCCTGCCCGCCACCACGCATTTTGGCACGGTTGGCGCCGTGGCGCTGGACAGCCATGGCCATATCGCCGCGGGCACCTCGACCGGCGGCATGACCATGAAGCGCTATGGCCGCATTGGCGATTCGCCCATCATCGGCGCCGGCACCTATGCCAGCGACCGCTCCTGCGCGGTTTCGGCCACCGGCTGGGGCGAGTTCTTCATTCGCGGCACGGCCGCGCGCGACATTTGCGCCCGGGTGCAGTTCACCGGAGCCAGCATACAGGATGCCGCCGACACGGTGCTTGCAGACCTGAAGGACATGGGCGGCACCGGCGGCGTGCTGGCCTTGAAGCCCGATGGCGATTTCGCCTTTTCCTTTACCACCCAGCTGATGTTTCGCGGCGTCAAGACTGCCGAAAGGCAGGACGTCTATATCTTTGCCGGGGAAGACCGGCATGACGGCAAGTGAGCAATCCATTGAAAGCGAAAAGACAACCCGCCTCCCCTGCCACTGCGCCCCTGTTCGAGGGCGCAGGCCGCCCCGGCGCACCCACCGCCTATTCGGCCGAGGACATCGAGGTCCTCGAAGGCCTGGAGCCGGTGCGCAAGCGCCCGGGCATGTATATTGGCGGCACCGGGGCAACGGCGCTGCACCACCTCTTTGCCGAAGTGCTGGACAATGCCATGGACGAGGCCGTGGCCGGGCATGCCGACCGCATCAGCGTCATCATGGACGATGCCCGCACCCTCACCGTCATCGACAATGGCCGCGGCATTCCGGTGGATCCGCACCCCAAGTTCAAGGACAAATCGGCGCTTGAGGTGATCATGACCACCCTGCACGCCGGCGGCAAGTTCTCGTCCAAGGTCTATCAGACCTCCGGCGGCCTGCACGGGGTCGGCGTTTCAGTGGTCAATGCGCTGTCCGAACGCCTGGATGTGGAAGTGGCGCGCGAGCGCACCCTCTATGGCCAGAGCTTCGAGCGCGGCGTCCCCGTCTCGCCGCTGCGGGAGCTGGGCGCGGCACCCAACCGGCGCGGCACCCTGGTGCGCTTTACGCCCGATCCGCAGATTTTCGGCAACACGCTGGCCTTCTCGCCCAAACGCATCTTCCGCATGGCCCGGGCCAAGGCGTTCCTGCGCCGCGGCGTGCGCATACGCTGGCGCTGTGCGCCAGACCTGGCCGAGAGCGCAG
>JALWUB010000421.1 GCA_026993275.1 Robiginitomaculum sp.
TCACCAGCATCAGGCCAAAGCCAATGCTGGGATAGGAATGGGTGGTGAACTGCGCCACCTTGCCGTCACCGAACACCGTCGGCATGAAGGGTTTGAGCGTAAACGCGCCCATGGCGTTGAGGCTGTGGCCATACCACCACAGCCAGCCGGTATATTCGGCCAGAAAGCCCGCAGGCAGCAGAATCGGCCCCACTGCCAGCAGGTAATAGAAAATGCTGCCGGTCTTGCGGCTCAGCAGCACCAGCCCGATCATCACCACGATCACGCCCCAGAAGACCAGCGTGCCGACCAGCGACATGGTTCTGACCATGGGGTTGATCTCTTCGGGATTGTTGAACCAGCGCCCCAGGCCCTTCCTGTAGTTCCAGAACAGCACCTGCTTGCCGCTGCCGGTCCATTTTTCGCGCGCGGCGGGCGGGCGGCGGTCCTGATCGGCCTCGAAGGATGCGCGCAAGATGGCAATGTCGCGGGCGCGGCCCGGCTTGGCCGACTTCCTGGCCTCGGCGAGAATGTCCTTGAGCATCTTGCCGCGGCCGACGCTGCTGCCGGAGCCCGCATGCAGCCGGTTCAGCGTCGCCTGCAGATCATTCTGACCGGCCCGGTCCAGCGTCGCCTTGAGCTCCTCGGCGCTGGTCAGCGACGACTCGCCGCTTTCCTCCAGGGACTTGCGCAGCTTGGCGATGATCGGGCTGATGTCCTCGCCGGTTTCCTCCTCGCCCTGGCCCATGGCCGTGACCATGGCCGACAGATAGCCTTCGCTTTGCAGTTTGATGCCGCCGGGCATGTAATAGGCCATGGCCATCCAGATGGCGATGGCGCCAAAGCCGATGGAGAGCACGATGGTGCGCCGCCTGGAATCGCGAATCGCAAACCCCAGCAGCATCACCACCAGCATGCCCATCAGGAATGGCGAGAAGAACTTTTCCAGCACGCCGCCGGAGGCAATCGGATACATGCCGACAAAGTGGTTGATGGCGTCCATCTCGTGGACGCAATCCAGCGCGTGGTTTTCCTCGACCTCGGCCTTGTGCTGCAGCTTGCAGCCATTGAAGACGCCATTGAGATGAAAATTGATGCGCACACCCTGGGGAAAGGCATCCTTGGGGTATTGCGGCGCCGTCAGCGATACCCACCAGGCCGGCATGTAGTAGATGAGCACCAGCAGAAGCGCTGCCGCCACGGACAGGATTTTCACCAGCCGGTCGCGTTTTGCCTGCAAATCAGAATCCATTGTCTTTCCCCATTGGCGGCCTGGCCGCTGCTTTGCGCAGCGGGCGCAGGCTTTCACATCATGTCCAGCCTTCGGGCGGGCAAGCCCTAGGGTCAGGCCTAGTCAAAATCAGGGTTATACCAGTCCGGGCTCGGCGCCAGGTCTTCCTTTGGCGGCTTCAGGCGCGAGACATAATCGACCACGGCCTTCATGTCGGTATCGGAAAACCCGGCAATCTGCTTGACCATGTCCGGATTGGCATTGCGCCGCTTGCCATCACGGATCCATTCGAACTGGCGCAGCAGGTATTTGTAATGCTGGCCCTGAATGCGCGGATAGAACTTTTCATTGCTGCCTTCGCCGCGCTCGCCATGACAGCGCACGCAATTGGCCTTGAACAGCTTTTCGCCCAGTTCGAGATTGTCGCCGGGGCCAACGCCATTGTCCGGATTCATCGGAATCGAGTGGATATAGCGCGCCACCGCGGCGATGGCATAGGCACCGCCGCCGACCTGCGGCGCCGCATTCTTGATTTCCTGCGGCAGGGCGAAGGGATACATGGTCGGGTTGTCGCGGTTCTTGGCGCGAATGTCGGCCAGCTGCTTGATGATGACATTCACATGCTGCCCGGCCAGTTGCGGGAAGGTGCCATCCTTGGTGCCCCAGCCTTCAGGCAGATGGCAGGCCGAGCACACCTCGAACACGGCGACGCCATCGGCGCGCACCTTCTTGAGCTGTTCCGGCGTCATGGTCTTGAACTTTCTGGTATAGACCAGCGCCTCGTCCTCTTCGCCGCCGCCCTGGTTCCAGCCCGCGGGCTTGTCATTCGACTGTGCTGCGGGCTTGCCGGCAAAGGCGCCCACGCCGGTGGTCATGGCCAGAACGCCAAGCGCCACCATGCTGACTCTGGAAATATTCATGCTGGGTCTCCAAACCTGATACGGTAGTATAGCACTATTTGTTGGGATCGACCTGTGACAAATAGTCAGCCACGGCCTCGATCTGTTCGTCGCTCAGCCGCTTGGCGAAAGGCACCATCAGGCGCGAGCGGCTGTTGGTGCGGGCGCCGTCGCGGATGTCACGGATCTGTTCGGCAATATAGGCCGCCTTCTGCCCGGCGAGCTTGGGATAGCCGCGCAAGGGCTTCTTGCCATCGACGCCATGGCAGGTGCGGCAATTGTACTTGTTGTAAACCGCCTTGCCCTCGGCAATGCGCTCCGGGCTCAGCGCCGGATCATGGACTTGCGGCCCGGCCGATGGCAGGCCCGCCAGCCAGGCGGCAATGATCTTGATCTCGTCATCGGTGACGCGCATCTGGCCATCCGGCGTGACCAGCGCACCGCGCATGCTTTCGGCGCGCGGATGCCCGGTCAGCTTGTCCGGGCTGCCCTTGCGCTTGCCGGTCAGGATGTCCTTGACCTGGGTGCGGATATAGCTGGCATCAAGCCCGGCAATGTCCGGGTATTGCTGGATTGCATGGGCGCCATCCCTGCCATGGCAGGCAATGCAGGTGCGCCGCAGATACAGCCGCTTGGCCGAAGGCGGCGGCACGGCGCTGCCCCCGGTTTGCGCCGCGGCAGGCTGCGCGGGCGCCGCTTCCGGCGCAGCGGCCGGGGCAGCAGCGACTGGGGCGGCTGGGGCGGCAGCGGCAGATTCTGGCGCTGCAGACTCTGGCGCCGCGGCGCTTTCCGGCTGTGCCGGGGCCGATGACGGGGAACAGGCCAGCAGCGCCATGGCGGCGGCGCCGGAAAACATGATGAGTTTCAGGGTGGGCATGGGCATTCTCCTTGGGGCGGAAAGGCAGAGCGAGGACTATCCCGCTCTGCCTTGCCTGTCAAAACACGCGGTGGCGTGCGCCTACTTCTTCGCCTCCACCAGTTTGGCGCCGTGCTCTTCCAGATAGGTCTTGGCGCGCAGGCCGATATCGGCGGCCTTGACCTGATACTGGAACCATTGCTGCGCCCACAGGGTGGCATTTTGCCAATCCTTCC
>JALWUB010000422.1 GCA_026993275.1 Robiginitomaculum sp.
GTCATCTCCATGGCCATCCTGCGCCATGTGGAGGTGACACCGGCCGAGGCCCGGGCCTATCTGCGCCATGCCAGCGCCATGCGCCGGGCCATGGGCGAGGCCGGGGGTGAGGAACAGCCCGCCCATGCCGAGGACGGAGAGGAGAGCACCGAAGAGGCCGCGCTCAGTGTCGAGCGCCTGGCCGAGCTGGGTGCTGCCGAGCAATTCGTGCTGAGCATTACCGACAATGGCTATGGCAAGCGCACCTCCGCCTATGAATACCGCACCTCCGGGCGCGGCGGCAAAGGCCTGATCGCCCATGACTTGCGCCTGGAAAAGATGAAGGGGGCGCACCTGGTGGCATCGTTCCCGGTCGAGGATGGCGATGGCCTCATGCTGGTCACCGATGGCGGGCAGATCATCCGCATCCCGGTGGATGGCGTGCGCATTGCCGGACGGGCCACGGCGGGGGTCACCATCATTCGTCTGAAGAACGGCGAACGGGTGGTTTCGGTGCAGCGCATCGTTGAAAGCGCGCCGGAAGAGGGGAGCGCGGCAGATGAGGGCGGTGCGGCCGCACCCGGGGACTGAGCGCGGAAGGCTTGCTCCCTGGCCGCTTCTGGGTCATAGGACGGTCTGGCACCTTCCCGGTTGTTGAGGACAGCGGATGAAAATCGGCCTTTACCCCGGCACCTTCGACCCGGTGACCAACGGCCATAGCGATATCCTGGGCCGTGCCGTCAAGCTGGTGGACAAGCTCATCATCGGTGTGGCGGACAATGCCGCCAAGAAACCGCTCTTCACCCTGAAAGAGCGTGTCGCGATGATGCGCGAGGAAGTGGAGCCATTCCAGGGCCCGGCGATTATCGAAGTGCAGCCGATGACCGGCCTGCTGATCGCCTTTGCCCAGCAGGTTGGCGCCCAGGTGATCATCCGCGGCTTGCGGGCGGTTTCGGACTTTGAATACGAATTTCAGATGACCGGGATGAACCAGCGCCTTAATCCTGACATCGAAACCGTGTTTCTGATGGCGGACCCGCGGCATCAGGCGATTGCCTCGCGGCTGGTCAAGGAAATTGTCAGGCTTGGCGGTGATGTCACGCCCTTTGTTTCAGCCGGGGTGGCCAAGCGTTTGGTGGAGAAAGTCAAGCACGATGCGTAATCTCATTCCTCTTCTGGCTCTGTTTCTGTGGGCATGCGGCGCCCCGGGCCATGTCGATGAAGCCGCGGCACAGCAAACCAACCCGGACAGGACACCGGGCGCCAGCACGGCCGAGCCCGCCGTGGCGGCCGATGCCGACCCGCAGCACCCGCTGGGCAATGCGGCGGCTCTGGGCGTGCCGCTTCCCGGCGCCCGGCCGGACCTGTGGCGCCAGGTCAAGCCGCAAGACCTGCTCTATCTGAAAACCCGGCACGGGGTCACCCTGATCGAGATGGCGCCGGATTTCGCGCCCCATCATGTTCAGCGCATGCGCGATCTGTCTTCCAGCGGGTTTTACAACGGCTTGCCGTTTCACCGGGTGATCAAGGATTTCATGGCCCAGGCCGGGGATACGGCTCTGGTGCGCCGCGAACCGCCCAGGACCAAACCGCTGAAAGGCGAGTTTCGATTTCGCCGCTCTCCGGCGCAAACGATGACGCTGGTGGGCGAGGACCGCAGCGCCAATACCGGCTTTGTGAAGGGGTTTCCGGTTGCCTCCCAGCCCGATGCCCTGGCCGCCATGACCGCTGACGGCAAGGTGTGGTCCTGGGGCCTGCATTGCCCGGGGGCGGCGGCCATGGCCCGCACCAGCGATCCGGACAGCGCCAATGCCGAATTTTACATCACCACCGGCAAGGCCGACTGGCTGGACGGCAGCTATACCGTCTGGGGACGGGTGCGCGCCGGCCAGAATGCCGTCCGGCAGATCAAGCTGGGTGCGCCGGCCTATCCGCCTGACATGATCGACAGGCTGACCCCGGTCAGCGCCATGCCCGCAGCGCAGCAGCCGCGCGTGTGGGTCATGCGCACGGATACACCGGCCTTTGCCGCCTGGCTGGACAAGCACAAGAACGAAAACGGCGCGCTTCCTGAGATTTGTGATATTGCCGTGCCGGTTTTTGTGCAATGGCCTGGCAGTGCCGGACAATCCGAAACCAAAGTGGAGAAATGATCCCGTGTCTGAATCTGATGAAAAAATCCTGACCCTCGAGCTGTCCACCGGCCCGGTCAAAATCCGCCTGCGCCCGGACCTGGCGCCGGAGCATGTGGCGCGTATCACCGAACTGGCCAATTCCGGTTATTATGATGGCTTGACCTTTCACCGGGTGATTGACGGCTTCATGGCCCAGGGCGGCTGTCCGGACGGCACGGGCATGGGTGGATCGGGCAAGAAGCTCAAGGCCGAGTTCAATGCCGAGCCGCATGTGCGCGGCGTCTGCTCTATGGCGCGGGCGCAAGACCCCAACAGCGCCGATTCGCAGTTTTTTATCTGTCTGGATGATGCAACCTTTCTCGATGGGCAGTATACTGTCTGGGGCGAGGTGATCGAGGGCATGGACGCGGTTGACGCGCTGCCCAAGGGCGAGCCGCCTGCCGAGCCCGGTGTGATCAAAAGCGCTCATGTGGACTGAAGGAGGAAAGGATGAGCTGGATCAAGCGGATCTTGTTTGCCGAATCAACCGGCCGCCTGCGCCGCATTTACGAGCGCGTCATTGGCCCCTCGGGCCAGCTTGACAATATCCTGACCGCCCATTCGCTGCGCCCGCACACGCTGGAAGGCCATCTGTCGCTTTACAAGAACACCCTGCATCACGGCGCCAACACGCTGACCAAGTCGTTTCTGGAAACCGTTGGGGTGTATGTCAGCGCGCTCAATGGCTGCCGCTATTGCGTGGAGCATCATTTTGCGGGCCTGAAGCGGCTGTTGAACGACGACGCCATGGCCGAGCGCATCCGCAAGGCGCTGGAAAGCAATGTGCTGGAACATGTGTTCAACCTGCGTGAACAGGTCGCCCTGCGCTATGTGCGCACCCTGACCCAGGCGCCCTATGCGCTGATCGAGCAGGACGTGCATGACATGCGCCAGGTCGGCTATGATGATGGCCAGATTCTGGAGATCAACCAGGTCGCCGCGTATTTTTCCTATGCCAACCGCACCGTGCTGGGCCTCGGCGTCAAGGCCGCTGGCGAACTGCTCGGCCTGTCGCCGGGCGATACCAGCGATGCGGAAAACCTG
>JALWUB010000423.1 GCA_026993275.1 Robiginitomaculum sp.
CCGGGGATCACAATGTGCTGAACGCCATGGCCGCGATCACCGTGGCGCGGCAATTGGGCGCGAACGAGCAGACCGTGCGCAAGGCGCTGGCGGGGTTTGCCGGGGTCAAGCGCCGCTTTACCCGCGCCGGCACCTGGAACGGTGCCGCCATCATTGATGATTACGGGCACCACCCGGTGGAGATTGCCGCCGTCTTGAAGGCCGCGCGCAGCATCACCAAAGGCAAGGTCATTGCCGTGGTGCAGCCACACCGTTACAGCCGCCTGCAGGCATTGATGGAGGAGTTCTGCACCTGTTTCAATGATGCCGACATGGTCTTTGTCGCACCGGTCTATCGCGCCGGAGAGGAGCCCATAGAGGGCGTTGATGCCGCCGCCCTGGTGGACGGCCTGCGCACCCACGGCCACCGGCATGTGGCACCGGTGCAGCGCGATGACCTGGCCCGGCACATTGCGCAATGCGCGCAAGAGGGCGATACGGTCTTGTGCCTGGGCGCCGGTGATATCAGCGCCTGGGCACACGCCCTGCAAGACGAACTGGAGGCGCTGGCTTGAGCGGCTCTGCCCTTGCCGGACGCTTGCCCGAAGTGCGTGGCAAACTGCTCTATGACGTGCCGTTGGCGCCCTATACCTGGCTGCGCGTTGGCGGCCCTGCCGATGCCCTGTTCCTGCCTGCGGACGAGGCTGACCTGGCCCTGTTCCTGGCGGCCTGCCCGGACGGGATTCCGGTGTTTCCCATGGGTGCCGCGTCCAACCTCCTGGTCCGCGATGGCGGCGTGCGCGGCGTCGTGGTGCGCCTCGGCCCGGCCTTTGGCCAGGTGCGCATTGAAGGCAACAGGGTGCGCGCCGGGGCGGCGGCGCTGGACAGGAGCGTGGCCAGAGCCGCAGCCCGTGCGGGTCTGTCCGGGCTGGAGTTTTATGCGGGCATTCCCGGCACCATTGGCGGCGCCTTGCGCATGAATGCGGGCTGTTATGGCAGTGAGACCAAGGATGTCTTGCGTGAGCTGGTGGCGCTGGACCGGCTCGGGCGGCGCATCATTGTGCCCGCCAGCGAAATTGGCTTTGGCTATCGCCATTCGGATTTGCCCGGGGACTGGATTTTTGTCGAGGCGGTGTTTGCGGGTGTGCCGGACAATCCGGCTGAAGTGCAGGCGCGCATGGACGGGATCACGCAACAGCGCGAAGCCAGCCAGCCGGTCCGGGAAAAGACCGGCGGCTCGACCTTTGCCAATCCCGAGGGCGGCAAGGCGTGGCAGGCGATCGCGGCCGCCGGTGGCCGGGGCCGCCGGATTGGCGGCGCGCAAATGTCCGAACAGCATTGCAATTTCATGATCAATACCGGCACGGCAACCGCCGCGGATCTGGAAGCGCTGGGCGAAAGCATTCGCGCCGATGTGCGCCGCACCAGCGGCATTGATCTGCGCTGGGAAATCAAACGTGTGGGAGAAGCGCCATGACACGCCACATTGCCGTGCTGATGGGCGGGCTCAGCCCGGAACGCGAGGTGTCGCTGCAGTCGGGAAAGGCCTGCGCAGAAGCCTTGCGGCGCAAGGGCTGGCGCGTCAGTGAAATCGACGCCGGGCGCGATCTGGCCATGCAACTGGCGCGTCTTGACCCTGATGTTGTCTTCAATGCCCTGCACGGGCAGTGGGGCGAAGACGGGACGGTCCAGGGGATTCTGGAAACCTTCGGCAAGCCCTATACCCATTCCGGCGTTGCCGCCTCGGCCCTGGCCATGGACAAGCACCGGGCCAAGGCGGTCTTTGCCGCCGCTGGCATTCCCTGCCCCAAAAGCGTGCTGGCGAGCCGTTTTGAAGCGGCAAAGCGCCATCTGCTGCCGCCGCCCTATGTGGCCAAGCCCAATGCCCAGGGCTCCAGTGTCGGCGTGGTCATCGTCGCCGAAGACAGCACTCGTCCACCGGCCATTCTTGGCGGCGATGACTGGCCGTATGGCGATGAAGTCCTGATCGAGGAATACATAGCCGGGCGTGAACTGACCGTGGCAGTGCTGGGCGATCGTGCCCTGGGCGTGACCGAGATCTGCCCGCGCAAGGCGTTTTATGACTATGAGGCCAAATATGCCGAGGGCGGCTCGGTGCACAAGGTTCCGGCAGACATCCCGGCAGAGCTGGAAAACGAGGTCAAGGCCCTGGCTCTGGCGGCGCACCAGAGCCTGGGCTGTGAAGGGCTCACCCGTGCAGATTTTCGCTATGACGGCAAAAAGACTCTCTTAAGGTTACTGGAAATTAACACCCAACCGGGCATGACTGGGACCTCGCTTGCACCAGAACAGGCGATGCATGCGGGAATCGCATTTGACGATCTCGTGGAATGGATGGCGGAGAATGCCCATGACCCGTTCGGCACGGCGGGCACACGCTAGGAGCAGCAAAGCGAAGGCCGCGCCCAGGGGGCGCCGGGCGCCGCGCACGCGCGGCCCGGTGCCGCGCAAGGCGTCCAACTGGCTGCATGCCCGCATTCGCGCCATCAGCCGCGGCCAGCACCTGCGCAGCACCATGGCCGGGGTCCTGGGCAGTATCGCGCTTGTTGCCGTGCTCGCCTTGTGGCTGACGGGCGGGCTGGGAAGCGCGCTTCAGTCAACCGGCATGCTGGCCAGCAATTCCCTGCGTGCCGCAGGCTTTGGCCTGGCCCATATTGACGTGGTCGATGGCCATGGCCAGCCGGTCAGCGCCGCGGGTGTGCGGGCGGTCCGGCAGGCGCTGGCGGTCGAAGAGGGCGAACTTGTGTTTTCCATCAACCTGGCCAAGGCCCGGGAGCGGGTGGAAAACCTGGGCTGGGTCAGCCAGGTGCGCATTGTGCGCGCGCTGCCCGACCGGCTGACTGTCATCGTCACGGAGCGCCAGCCTTTTGCCTTGTGGCAGTCTGGCGGGGCGGTTCATGTCATCGGCGCCAATGGCGTTGTCATTGCCGCGGCCGACCCGGCACAGCATGCCGGTCTGCCTCTGGCCGTTGGCGATGGCGCGGCCTCGGCCTTGCCATCCTTTCTGAACACAATGCAGCACTATCCGCGCCTGGCCAGCAGGGTGCAGGCCTATGTCCGCGTCGGCGGCCGCCGCTGGAACTTGCGCCTTGATAATGGCACGGACCTGATGCTGCCTGCCCGGGCGCCCGAAACCGTGCTGGC
>JALWUB010000424.1 GCA_026993275.1 Robiginitomaculum sp.
CCCTGACCACGCCGCCTTGCGGCTCGGGCCTGTGCACGCCGCTGGATCCGCTGGATGCCAATGGCAATGCCATTCTTGACCGCAACCCGTTCCCGCAGGCGCCCAAATACACCGCCAACATGACGGCGCGTTATGCCATTCCGGCAGGTCCGGATGGTGAAGTCTACATCTTCACCGACTGGAACATTCAGGGCAAGACCAACTTCTTCCTCTATGAATCGGCGGAGTTCTTCTCCAAGAACAATTTCGAGGGCGGTCTCAAGGTCGGCTACAAGCAGCTTGAGGGCGGTTTTGACATTGCCGCCTTCGTGCGCAACATCACCAATGAGAAAAACGTCATTGGCGCCATCGACTTCAACAATCTGACCGGGTTCACCAAGGACCCGCGCATGTTTGGCGTCACCGTCAGCCTGCACCGCTGAGGCGCGCTGTTCCCTGTGAAAAGGCCCGGTCACTGACCGGGCCTTTTTTGTGCGCTGACGGTTCTGAACCCGATATGATTGCTGCCCAGCCCGGCTTCCTGCGGCTGGCGGGCTGTGGCGCGGTAGCGACGGCAATAATTGTACGCGCATAAAAAGGATCCGCCCTTGATAGTATAAACCGGCTCGGCCGCACCTGTGTCGCCATCAGCTTTTGTGAACGGCGTCGCAGTCCACTCCCAGACATTGCCGATCATGTCGTAAAGGCCAAAGCCATTGGGCTCGAAACAGCCCACGGGCGCCAGGCCGGCAAAACCATCTTTGGCTTCATCCTTCAGCGGGAAAAACCCCTGCCAGGTATTGGCCTTTTCACGGCCTTCAGGGCTGCGCTCATTGCCCCAGGGATACAGCGTGCGGGCGCCGCCACTGGCTGCATATTCCCACTGTGCTTCCGTAGGCAAGGCCCGCCCTGCCCAGCGCGCATAGGCCGCGGCATCCTCATAAGCAATCTGCACAACCGGGAAATGCGCCCTTCCCCTGATCGAACTTCCCGGCCCTTGCGGATGGCGCCAGTTTGCCCCCGGCACATAAACCCACCATTGCGGGTGTCCTGGCGCAGGCGGTTTGAAAACCGCAGCACCTGGCTTGAACAGGGCCGCTGGCGCCCCCTTGGGGATCAGAGCCGGATCAGGCTGCCGCTCAGCCCGGGTGACATAACCGGTGGCCGCCACAAAGCGGGCAAATTGCGCATTGGTCACTTCGGTTGCATCCATATTGAAGCCGTCAAGGCGCACGCGCCGCTCAGGCGCTTCTTCGGGATAAGCCATGTTTGAGCCAATCGAGACACGCCCGCCCGGCAACGCAATTGGCGGCGGTTCAGAGTCAAGGCATTGCGCCTTGGCGGGCAATGAGGACTCCATCTGATGGCAGGCCGCGAGGGCAATAGCCACGACTGCGGGCCAAAGCCAGCGTGTTGCAGCGCTCATTGTGCTTTGTTTGTGCCTATGTCCCGGGCGATCGGCGTGCATTGGTGTTCCTCGCGCATGCGGGCATTGGGGCAGGGCTGATCCCAAACCTTGCGGCCAGTATGTTCAGGCGTTTCGTAACGCTTGAAAAACTGTTCCAGGGCGCTGGAAAGCCTGTTGCGCAAAGCACGGCGCGGCGGCTCCGTGGCGTAACGCTCGCGCATCGGGCTGGCCAGATCGTACCAGGTATCCACAGGCTTTGCCGAGGCATTGCGCAGATAGCGGCGCACCAGTTTCCAGTGCCCATTGGTGATCATGCGCAGATTGCCGCGTTCGGCATAATTATAGCGGCGCCAGCCGGTTTCACGCTTGCCCTGCAGCAAGGGCCGCAGGGAATGGCCTGGGCCATAATCCGATACGGCGTCCCTGCCACCGGATGCAAAATCCCGGATGGTGGTGTGCACATCAATCAGCGACACCATTTCATGACGGACCTGACGGCCGCGCATGAAGCGCCGGGGACCATAGAAAACCAGGGGTATGCGAATGGTTTCCTCATAAAAATTGGCCGGCGCCGTGGCATTGGTTTTGCCGTAAAGACCATATTGCCCGACCATCAGACCATGATCCGACACATAAACCAGTATTGTGTTTTTCAGGGCATCACGCCCCTGCAAGGCATCCAGAACCCTGCCAACCTGATCATCAATGAGAGAGACTGCGGCAAGATATTGCGCCAGTTTTTCTTCATGGTCTTCCGGCACCAGATTGCCTGGCAAGCGCACGTTTCGGTCCGAACTGTCCCCGGCGCTATACACCTTGTGCGCTATAGCCCGGTAGCGGGACACCAGGCGCTCTGGCAGCCCGGCAAAAGGAAAATGCGGCTCGACAAAGTTCAGGCTGATGTAAAAGGGGCGCGTATCCTCCTGATCGATAAAGGCTATGGCCTGTTCCGTCAGAAAACGCGCCTGCACACCTGTATAGGCCACTGGCTTGCCGTCGTCCGAAAAGAACACGGTACCTTCATGCTGATACTGGTTTTGCCAGCCCGCACGGCGGGCGTCATAGCTGAGCCAACGGTCGAAGCCGCGCTGCACAACCGCGCTGTCAGTGGTCGCATGCCATTTGCCGAACAGCGCCGTGCGATACCCGTTTTCCTGCAGCCACTCGGAAAGCAGCTTTTCTCCCTTGAGCCAATTGGCATCAAACGCCTTCCGCTCGGAAAGAAAGTCATGGACTCCATGCTGGGAAGGCATTTTCCCCGTATAAAAACTGGCACGGGCTGGCGAACACACCGGCGCCGGAGACATGGCGTTCTTGAACAGGACGCCATGGCGCGCCAGCCAATCGAGATTGGGGGTCTTGATCTCGTCAAGGTCATAAGCGCCCAGCGCCCACTGGGCATGATCATCAGCCATGATAACAATAATGTTTGGCTGTTTCGCTGTGCCCCCCTCTTGGGTCACAGCCACAGCAGGCAATAACAAGGCCAGCAATCCCAGCCAAGCGGACGCGATTTTTGATTTCCAGAACATCCTGCACCTCCCCGCCTGATAAAATCATATTTCTCCCTATCAGGCCATCTTCTCCCTGTTGCGCAAACAGTATTTTTGTTCTAGTTTTGTTTCACGACACATTTTGGGAGTGCAAGCATGATCACCCTCTATCAGCCGCCGCCGCAATTTGGCTGCGCCAATCCAAGTCCGTTCTGCATCAAGCTGGAAGTCCTGCTGAAAATGTCCGGCCTGCC
>JALWUB010000425.1 GCA_026993275.1 Robiginitomaculum sp.
CCGCCGCAATTGCCCTGGAAGATCTGCTGCGGCGGCAGCCAGGCCTGCACGTATTTCTCCGGCTCGTTGTCAAAAATGGCTTTGCACGGGTCCGAGCAGAAATGGTATTTGTCGCCCTTGTATTCAGAGCTGCGATAGGCAATTTGCGTCGGATCATCCGGCTCGGTGAAGCCCATGGGAATCTGGCAGGTCTGGCAGATCAGCGGCAGGGTCTGTGAATAGTAGCGCTCGCCCTTGGCCTCCTGCTCTTTCCAGAACTCGAAACGGGGCCGGTAATACTTGTCGAAGGTGTCGGGATATTTCTCCGACAGCCAGGCCATCTTCTTGTCGTCGGGCATCCAGGTGTGGATGGCTGCAGCGGCGGTGTGGTTGTAGAGAATGCCCCAGACCTGGTGGCTCAGGTGCTCCTTCTCCTTGGCGCAGATTTCTGCATAGCCGGGCATCTTGATGCCATAACGGGCCAGGTCATTGAACAGGGCCCCGCCGTTTTGCTCGAAATAGATCTCCCAGGCCTCTTTCCAGGACATGGGGCTTTCGGGCAGCATGTAATCCATCATCGCCGAGACCAGAGACAGGACCTTGTAGCCGCGCCACAGCCATTTATCGATCCAGCGCTGCACGATGGGCACATTGTCCTCGTGCTGTTCGAGCATGAACTTGATGGCCTGCAGACCCAGGGTCATGTGCCGGGCCTCGTCGGACTGGGCCGAAAAGCCAAAGGTCACGGTGGACATGTCGCCATTGAAGGCGGCGCCGGACATGAATGGCACGAACAGAAGATTGGTCAGCACATATTCGAACGAAAACCCGACCGCGACCATGAATTCGAACGGTCCGGCGGTATTGGCATCATCGAAGAAGGATTTGGGCACCGACAGATACCAGACCCGGTCATGCCATTTGGTGAAATCGTGAAAGCCGTCAAAATACTTGTTGTAATAGCTGATGGTATGGATCTGGGTCTGCACATGGCGCAATTCGTCCAGGGACTGCATCTGGCAGGCCACCTGGGCGCCTTCGCCGCGAAAATGCCGGCCCTGGCGGGCAAAGCCGCGATGCGCCTGGTATTCCAGCGGCGACACCCCCTGGATGAACAGCTTCAGGGCATTCACATAGCGCGCGTCGGTCAGGTTCAGCAGGCCGTTGTTCTGGGCAAAGGCGTCCATGATGGCATAGAGCTTCTTTTCCTTTTCGCCCTGGTATTTCCAATAGGACTCCATGGTCATGCGAAACGGGTCTTCCCAGGCGCTCCAGTCCTTGACCTTGATGCCCTCGTATTTGTCATAGGGAAAAACCTTGTCCACCGGCTGGTAGCTGGGCTCCCAGCCCAGGCGGGTCATCAGCTCGTAACGCTGGCGCATGTTCAGTCGTTTTTTCATCATTTTTCCTCCCCAACCCGTTCAGTTGGTCCAGTACACCGTGAAATGGTCGTCATCTTCGTCGAGCTGGCCGCCAAAGGAGATCAGAATCAACTGGATGTCCTGCGGATCCCAGTCGGAACCGGATATGCTCTCGACGGTTTCGCGATTGATGGTCAGCCGGTTCGGTGCGGTAATGCGGACCATGGCCGGCTGGTGCTCAATGGTTGCCGAAGGATTGTCCCGCTCAGCGGCCTCGATAACGGGGCGCGCGTCGTCCACGTCCTGCAATGCCAGAAATACCGTGCTCATTTCACCCTCCAAGGATTCTAGACCGCAACGCCTGCCTTGCCGGCCCGGGTAAGCAGCTTGTCCCTGACCGCAGCCAGCATCTGATCACCATCGTCAAACATGGCATTGGCCAGGGGGGCCAGCGCCGCTTCGCTCTGTTGCAGCCAGTCCTTGAACCAGCCGCTGACCAGCGCCTTGTTGGCCTCGGATTCGGCACAGGCCACGGCTATCTGCTTGTCCACCCAGCGCGATGTTTCGCCGAACCAGTCAAAAACGAACTCGCTCAGCGAGACGAAGACCGCGCCGCCATCACTGGCCAGGCGCTTGGCATAATCATCAAAGAACAGGGGGTGGACCAGACCGTCCATGACCAGGTTCTGGGCCACAAAAAGCTCGAACCAGTCTTCCACAACGAGGCTGTTTTCCATCACCCGGCGCAGGCCTTGCCAGACATCGCGCTCCACCCAGCTTGCCTTGCCCGCGTCCAGCACGTCCTTGTCATTGCCCGAAAGCAGCAGAGCCATGCGGGTAATGTATTGGGCATTGCCCAGGCGGTCGCCTGCATTGAGCATGGCCGGGGCGGTGATGGCCGCACCATAGCCCATGGCGCAAATCTGCGCATTGTTCATGTTGGCGCCCCACTCATAGTGGCGCAGCGGCACGATGAAATCCAGGATGCCCTGCCGGGCCTTCTCCGGCATGGCGTCAATCAGGCCACGCTTTTCTGCCGTCTTGAAACTCTGATCTGCCGCCTCTTGCTGTTTGGCGCGGGCCATGCAGTAGGCCCCGTAATAATATTGCCGGGGGTCCAGGAACTTGTACCAGTCGTCCATGACCAGCGCTGTGCGCGCCGGATCATACAATTCATGGCCGGGCTGCCAGGTCGGCCGGTAGTGAAAATGCTCGGTGGCCTGCACATCAAAGGTGGCTTCCTGATAACGGCTGGCCGGCTTGTTCTCGCCAATCCGTGCCGCCACATGGGTATAGGTCTGGCGCACCGGCTCCAGGGTTTTGCTTTTGATGTCAATATGCATGGGTTACTGATCCTCGCTGCTTATGACCTTGCCAGGCCGGCCGTATCGCCACTTGAGGCGATCGAAATCAACACGCGCTGCCTCCTCGGCGCTCAGATGCTGGACATTGTTGCGTGCGCAAAACGCCTCAAAGGCTTCAAACGGCAGAATCAACTCGACAAACAATTCCGGCTGGCCAATGGAAAAATCAAACTCGATAAATGCATTGTCACGAATGCCGGTGATGCGCACATAACGCCGGTTGAAGTCCTCCGCTCCCCCGGTCAAACCCCCAGTTTTTTGCTCTTGGGCGTTCATCTCGTCCCGCCTTTCCTGCGGCCATCGAACACCTCAAAATACCGAATGTCAACATTTTTCTCGAAATTAATCTGCTTCATCATATTTTTTGACAATCACAGGTTTTTTTGCCATTTTGCTGCATGATTGACCCCTTGGCGGGCAAATGTGCTATCAAGGGATATGGCAACAAAACAGAGGGGTGCAGGCATGCTTCATAATCTGGTTGACCCATCCGAACAGCCTGCAAAAACACTGGTCGAAGCGGCCCGCGCCAAACTGCAAATGGATATTCTGACCGGCACGCTGGCGCCAGAAAGCAAGTTGCGGGTTGAACATCTGAAAAGCCGCTATGGCATTGGCTCCAGCACCTTGCGCGAAGCCCTGACCCTGCTGGTGACTGACGGTCTGGTCACCTCCGAAGGGCAGCGCGGCTTCCGGGTGGCCCCGGTTTCGCTGGCCGATTTTCAGGCCATCACGGAAATGCGCATCCTGCTGGAAACCAAGGCGCTGCACCAGTCGATCGAACAGGGGGATGATGACTGGGAGGGTCGGATCGTTGCCGCATTTCATCGCCTGAGCAAGCTTGATCCCTATGTCAAGGACGTGGATTCAGATCAGCTCGGCGAGTGGGAAAAACGCAATGATGCATTTCACGCCTCTCTGCTCAGCGCCTGCGACAATCCCTGGCTGTTTCGCTTTTACGGCACCTTGCTGCGCCAGTCGTCCCGCTATTTGCGGCTGTCCATACACGACCACACGGTCCCGCGCGATGTGCACAAGGAACACCGCATGATCATGGAAGCGACGTTGAACCGCGATGCAGAAGCAGCCTGCAAACTGACGGAAGATCACATCCGCAGAACTGTCTCGGTCGTCTCCCTGCTTTGTGAAGATGGCGCCGGGCCAGATGCCTCAGATGCCAAGGTGGCACGCTGACCGCCACGGGCGCCAAGGCTGCGCTGCAACCTTTTTCAGCAAACAAGAAAACGGGTTGGCCGATGCTTGCATCTGCCAACCCGCATCATGCATGTGCTTCCAGTCGTCAGGCGAGGTCCAGGGCGTTATGAAAGGTGCGCACGCCCGCCAGTGCCTCTTCGGCAGCATTGTCAAGTCCGGGCAGGGCTGAAGCGTAAGCCTCCACCGCCTTCTGCGCCAGCGGCATGTATTTGTCGATATGCCCCTTGAGCACCGCCTTGTTGCCATCGACCGTGAGCGCCATCTTGACCAGCGCTGCCGCCCAGTCACGATGGCGTTTGGCGTCCTGCATCTGCGCCTGTGTAATCAGACCAAGCAGGGTGTCATCATTGGCTCTGGCGCTTTTGCCCAATTGCTCCAGCAAGGCCTCTTCAACAGCCGGTTTGGCGACCAGGTTGAGGGCAGCGAACGCTTCGCCCCAGTCCCAGGCAACCAGCGTTTTTTCCAGCAATTCGCGAAACCCCTGCCAGACCGGATCATTTTCCCAAATCTGGCGTTCCTTTTCGCCAAAACCGGTGGCTGGCGAGGCCATGGACAGCTCCCGTGTGCGGTAGGCAGTATGGCTGAGCCAGCGCAGGCAGTCCCCGGTCTGAAAGGTGGCGCAATTGGTGATGGTGCTGGAGGGCGCCATTTGCGCCACATAGGCCGAGCCCATTTGCAGGGCATGGAAGGCATAACGCGAGGGTGTGTAGAGCTTGAGCAGCACATCAAACCAGCCTGCATCCAGCAATTGGTCATGGCCCCGGTCGGAAAACTGGTCCAGCAGGCTCTTGACGTGCTGTTCCTGGCCGTCCTGCAACAGGTTGTAGGTCCGGTAAACCTGGGCATGGGGATCGCGAAAGGCGTTCCAGTCCTCATGCTTCAGGGTGCTTTCATTGCGGTATTTGCGATACCATTTTTGCATGTGCAGGTTCGGGTCCAGCTCCCACGGGGCGTCCGGATTGTCGGTGCTGTAATGCAAATTGGTCGAGACGATTTCATATTCGCTGGGCCGCCGCCGGTTGGCGGCAAGGTGGGACCAGGTCTTGAGCGGCTTGAGCGGTTCCGGTGCTTCGGTCATGAGGATATCCTTTCCACGCAGGGTTACAGGGCCGTATTCAGGTAAAAACGGGCCCGGTCGGTATTGATGTCGATTTGCCCGGCAAAAGAACTGAGATCGACTTCAAGCTCTTTCATCTCGAAGGGGCGGCCAAGGCATTCCTCCATGGTTTCCCGTTTCAGGATCAGTTCGCCATCGGTGGAAATGCGCAGATAGGCACGCATGTCCTCAACGGATATCTCCTTGCCGGGATTGTCGATCTCGGCTGCATCGACAGCGGCATCCGCCATGTCGCCGGAACGCAGGACCGGACCAACCTTGTTGTTTTTCAAACGATCATCATTCTGGGTTGCCATGGCAGATCCCTTTCCTTCCCTTTTGCTGTTTTCCGTGCCGGAAAACCATTGTTTCAACCGTGAGAACATGTGTGCCTTCTCCCTGGTTCGCCCGGTGCATGCCCGGATCAGGAATGTGACTTCAGGGGTTTGATCCCGGTCACGTCAACAAGAACATCGTCTCCTTCAATCTTCACCGGGTACTGGGCGACAGCGCAGTCATCGGGATTGATGCCCTTGCCGGTCTCGACATCGAATTGCCACAAATGCGCCTTGCAGGTCAGCGCCTTGCCGTCAAACTCTCCCTCCACCAGTTCGATTTCCTGATGCGGGCAGATGCTCTGGATGGCGCGAATCCCTCCCCCATCAAGGCCCAGGATGAGCACCTCCGTCCCGTTGCTGGTCGTGAAGACCTCCATTTCCCCTTCCCAGACATCATCGAGAGTGCAGACTTTTTCAAATGCCACGCCATATGCTCCTAGACATCGGAAAAAATGATATCCAGGGTTTCCGTGGGCCGCACGCCAGCGCTTTCTATGGCCGCTCCCAGCGTCATGTCGCGGGGAAAGAGGGTGCCGTCTTCATGGCGGCGCACCCGCAACACCTTGCCCTCCACCGGGCGCACCCGGCGATTGAGGGAATGGTAGGCGCATTTTTCGGCCACCTGGTCCATGGTGTCTTCAGTATCCACAGGAACAAGCTGGACCACAAAGTCCCGCTCGAAGTTGGACATGATCGGAAACAGTGCCATTTACTCCTCCACTTCTTTCAGGGCAGCCAGAAGCGGCCCGTGTTGTTTCATGGACGCCCTTAGCTGGCGGCCTTGGCATATTTGCTCATCCACTCGTAATTGTGGGCGTCATCACCCATTTCACCCGGGGCCAAACCCATGTATTTCAGCCCGCCCATCAGGTCTGGCGGCTGGACATGCCCGGCCAGGAAGCGGTCGATAAAGTTCAGATGGCCCTTGTAGCGCTCCGGATCGACCTGGAAGCACCAGCGATCGGGCTCGGAGCCGAAGTGATACAGGCGGCCTTCATGTTCCAGCTGGTAGTCCTTGACGTTCCAGCCATTGCCGGGAGTGCCGACAATCGGAATATTGCTCATGTTGCACACCACCGGCAGGGTTTCCGGCCCGGTCAGTTCCGGCTTGCCGTTTTTCAGATTGTCAATAATGACATCCCAGCACTGGCCCCAGGTGTCGTTCCAGCCAGGATACTTTTCCTCAAGCCAGTCGCGTTCCTCGGGCGTAACCCCGGCCGAAGGGTTCCACCACACTGTCGGGCGCCAGTACCAGACGCCCAGATGCATGCCGTGATGGGTCTCATCCAGGGCGCGCATGAACTCGTCCCAATACCAGGGCCGGTCCAGGCCAAGATCGAGGATCTGCCGTTCAAACTGGGCCACAATCCATTCCAGCATGAACTCCTTGAACGAGAGCTTGCGCCCTTCCAGCGGCGTATAATAATCCATGATCGGGCCGGTCAGCACCGAAAACAGTTTCCAGGCCCGCCAGAAAGCCACGTCAACCATTTGCTGGGCATCTTTCTTCTTGCCGTTTTCAATCAGGATTTTCAAAGCCGGGCCGCCCTGCTGGGCATGGCGCGACTCATCGGTCTGAATGCTGGAGATGAGACTGGCAAAGGTATGATCGCCCACCTCTGCCGCATCGGCAGCAAGCCCCAGGAACTGCATGTTGGTGAAGCCGGTCTCGAAGGCAAAGGTCAGCATGATCGAGACGCCGATGGCATCGCGGGTCATCATCATGTCATCAAAGAAATGGCGGGCTGCTATGGCGCCCCATTCATTGGTGTGCAGCGCCTTGTGGGCCCAGTCCCACTGCCGGTTGCGGCGGGTATAGGAATGGGGGAAATAGAGCTGGGCCTGACCATGGCGCACTTCGTCGAGCATGCCGAAGGTGGCCATGTTGCGGTTGCCCGGGGCCTTGGAAAAACGGCACATGCGCGCCTCGGCAGTAGAGGCGGCGTATTCGGCCAGGGCAATGGCGCCATAGTGGGCCTGCATGGTGCTGATCCAGCCCGGGTCCGCATTGTCCAGAAAACGCGAGCGCTCCAGCGCCGCCTTGACCGAATAGGCGCCGGCGTCCTTTTCACGCTGGGTACTGACATATTCCGGGTATGTGACCTTGTAGGGCTCGTCATAGGTTTCCCATTTTTCCATGGGAATGCCCCGTGCACCGCTCATTTCCTCTGGAAAAAGTTCGTCTTCCGAAACATATTTCGGAGTCCAGTTGGTCGCCCGGGTCAGGTCATACCAGTCTTCGCGCTTTAGAAGGGTCATTGCAGTCTCCTTTGTCATTCCCGCGTGGCAACACGTTTCAAGGGCGTATCAGCACCTTGAGCACGCCATCCGTCTTGTCGTTAAAGGTCTTGTAGGCCTGGTCGATATTGTTCAGGGCAAATTCGTGGGTGAAATATTCCGACGGGTCGAGCACCCCGCGCTGCATCAGCCGCAGCCCCTCCCACATGAAGGGCTGGACATTGGCAAAGCCGTTCATGTGCAAGGTGATATCGCGCAGAAACACATCGGCCACGTTGAGGTTGAACGCCTGATCGGTGAACACGCCAATGGCGGCAATGGTGCCGCCCGGGCGGACAATATCCAGCGCCATTTGCAAGGTTTCCGGAAACCCGACCACCTCGATGACCTTGTCGAAGCCGCGGCCGCCGGTTTCCGCCATGGCCAGGTCTTTCCAGCCTTCTTTGCTGCTGTTGATGGCAATGGCGCCTTTGCGCAGCGCCACCTTCAGCCGGTAATCAAGCTTGTCGATGGCAACAATCTTGCCAGCGGACTTGCCGGCGGCAATATCCAGCGCCATCAGGCCCGTGGGGCCACAGCCAATGAGGGCGACGGTCTCGCCCGGTTCGATCGCCGCCAGCTTGTTGGCAATGATCGCCGAGGGCAGGTTGCACGACAGGGTCAGAGCCGCCGAATCGGCAATTTCATCCGGTACCTTCATGGCATGGCCGTCCGCATGGGGAATCAGCAGTGCCTCCGAATGGGTGCCATTGAGATCGCCAAAGGGCACGCCAAAGCCGTAAACCGCCTTCTGCGTGGCCTCGCAATGGGCGGTCTGGCCGACCTGGCACATGTAACATTCGCCGCAGGAACACGAATAGCCCATGGAAACCCGGTCGCCCGGCTTGAACCGGCCGACCGCCGGGCCGGTTTCCATGACCTCGCCAATCAGTTCGTGGCCGGTCTGCGAACGGCCCTTGTCCATGATCGGGTCCATGGCGCCGCGATACAGGTGCAGGTCCGAGCCGCAAATGGACGTCGCCTTGACCTTGACGATCATGCCATGATCCACATTGAGCACGGGCGCATCCACATCGCTGGCGCGAATGTCCTTGGGTCCGAAGTAAACTGCCGCTTTCATCGTTTTCGTACCCTTTCCTGCCTGGCCGCTCAGAACCTGATCCGGTAAGAGGCGGTGAGGTTGATCTGTGAATGGGTCACCTTGAGGGGGATGGAGGTGTTGGGCTGGCTGGAATTGGTCACGGTTTTCTTGAAGGCGCGAACCAGGGCCACATCAATCATCTGCCTTTTGGCCTTGCCCAGCTTGGCCGTGAAACCCGCCGTCAGGTGAAATTGCGGTTGTGCCGGATTAATCGCGAAAAGGGTATTGTTGGGGATCGCCAGTTGTGCCCAGCTGGCCCCGCCGCGCAGGGTCCAGCGATCATTGGCCGCGTATTCAAGGCCGCCCTTGAAGGCGTTGATGTCCCTGAAATTCTGGGGCAGCAGGATGTTGATGAACTGGCCGCTGCCCGCGTCATCAAAATGAACATCAATGTTCGTCATCACCTTGGACCAGTAAACGCGCTGATAATCCAGGCTAAGGGTGGCTTTCGGCCCCAGTTTCTGGCTGATGCCCACCGACAGCTGCGCCGGGTTTTCAAAATTGGAAATCCTCAATTTGCCGGGCAAGCCAATATTGCCGGCCACGCTGCTCACCGCCGAAAGGGTTGCGCTGCCGCTGAGGTGGCCAACATTGGTCTTGAAGTTATAGGCCACGCCAATGCGGGTTTGCGGAGTCACCTGATAGGTGGCCCCAACCTTGCCGCCCAGCCCCCAGCCCTCAATACCGCCGCCGACAATGTGGTTCTTGGCAAAATCGAAATGCGCACCGGAAAGGCCCGGCACCCCCAGCAAGGTCGGCACCAGCGTGCCATCGACCCGGCCATCGGCTGCCAGCGCACCAACCTGGGAAACATCCAGCAGCAGGCCAAGGTTGAATGACGACCACAGAACATCCAGTGATCCGCCAACGGTCAGCTTGTCCGTGAGCTGATACGCAGCAGCGCCGACAATGCGCAAATTGAGCAGCCGGGTGTCATTTTCCAGGCCTGTGTCTATGGCATTGGTTGTCGTCCGCGACAAAAAGCTGGTTTTGCCATATTCCGTGCCCAGACCGCCCTGCGCAAAAGCGCCAGCACCGAGAGCGAGGCGGCCAGACTTGCGGGTATAAGCGGCCTGCGGCGCAAAATACGGGCCCCGGTTCTGACTGCGCCGCCGCGAAGGCGCCTGCTCCCCGGTGGCCGTGTTGAAGGCGTCAATGTTGGTGGTGATCAGATCAAGGCCGACCAGGACCTCCTGGCCATCTTGCTGCAGGCCCAGGGTGGCCGGGTTATACATCATGCCCGCCGGGCCAATGTCGCGGGCAACGCCAGAGCCGCCCAGCCCTCTGGAAATCCCGCCAAACCCGATCAGGTTGAACACATCGGTGGCTGATGCCGGTGCGGCAACAATCATGGCCGCAGAGGCGGCAAGCGCCAATCTGCACACCCGCGCCGTTTTGTGCCGGATACCTGCCCCTAACACGATCCCCTCTTGTGTCATGCTCCAGATACTCCCTGCTTTGTCATCATGGATCCAAGAAATCTGCGTCAGCGATCAGAGGGGCAGCAGGAAGCGCCAAGGCAAGACCGTCCCGGACGGGGCATGCGCCAGTGCGCGCAGGGGCCGGACGCCTTGTGTTCCTGATGAGCCGAAGCAAAGCACCGCGGGCATGCTGGCTGGCTGAAAAAACGGAATTTGATGACATGCAGGCCACCACCTTCCTCCCCGGATTTATCATTATCGTCATCTGATACCAATGTTTCTCGAATGTCAACAAAAATCTCGAAATATAATTTTTTCTATGTGTTTTTCCGTATTATCGGTGTTTCTTGCCCTGCCCTGCGATGCGTCATATAGTGGTGGCAGGGCCTTGGCCGGGTGCACGGGAAGCCGGCAGTCACAGGAAAAGAGAGCGCGAAAATGCCAAAGGAGAACATGATCTGCCGGGTGCAGATTGATGCAGGGGACGCTGATGCGAACACGCAATACCCATGCGAAAGGCACGACACGCTTCTGCGTGCCGGCCTGCGCGCGGGACTGCCCTTGCCCTATGAGTGCAACTCGGGCGGATGCGGAAGCTGCAAGTTCACTCTTTTGGAAGGCGACGTGGAAACCCTGTGGGAAGAGGCGCCAGGACTGAGCCGCCGGGATCGCAAAAAAGGCAGGCAACTGGCCTGCCAGTGCCGGCCGCTGGGTGACTGCACCATCAAGATTGCCCTGGAGACGGAACGCCCCCCGGATTTGCCGCGCCCGCGGTACTTTAAGGCCCGCTTTCTTGGCCGCACCATGCTGACAGCGGATATGGCCGCGTTCCGTTTTCAGGCCGATGGGCCCAGCCATTTCTGGCCTGGCCAGTATGTCATGATGGATCTGCCGGGTCTTGCCGGAGCGCGTGCCTATTCCATGTGCAATACCGCCAATGCGCAAGGGCTGTGGTCCTTCATCATCAAGCGCATGCCGGACGGGGCGGGCACAACATATCTGTTTGACCACTTGAAGCCTGGCGATGACATTCCCTTTGATGGCCCCTACGGGCTGGCCTACTGGCGCGCGGACGGTACACGGGACACGGTCTGTATCGGCGGGGGCTCCGGCCTGTCGCCCATGCTGTCGATCCTGCAGGCTGCGGCAACGGCACCTGATGCCGCCAGGAGGCAGATACATTTTTTCTATGGCGGGCGCACACCGGCAGACATCTGCACTCCCGACCTGCTCAGCGCACTGCCTCTCGAAGGAGCGCAGGTGCATTGCTGCAATGCCATTTCAGATTTCGAAAACGCACCGGACTGGGACGGTCCTGTCGGCTTTATCCATGAATGCGTGCCCGCGCGCCTGCCGCGCCCGCTGGCAGAATACGAGTTCTATTTTTGCGGCCCGCCACCCATGACAAGGGCAGTACAATCCATGCTGATGATCGAGCACAAGGTGCCCTTCGAGCAATTACACTTCGATCGTTTTTTCTGATTTGCCATTGCCGTTACATCTGTACCCATGGCATCCTTCCGCAAACTGCCTGACGGCAAACCCATGCCCAGTGGGAATCGTCCCAGAGCGAAAAGAAAATGCCCGCATAGTGGTAAGGAAGTTTTGCGTTCAGGGACGGCATAGCCCGGCTGTCCTGCTGTAGGGGCTGGCCCGTTTCACGGGACAATCAGGCCGATCCTGATTGGCAAGTTAGGGATATAAATGGGGATAGGAAATATGAATTCACAATTAGATCAAATATAACAGATAGATACACGAGTATGATGGCGGAGAGACAGGGATTCGAACCCTGGGAACGCTTGCGCGTTCAACGGTTTTCGAGACCGTCCCGTTCGACCACTCCGGCACCTCTCCGTCAGGGCGCGCAAGCTAGCCGCGCCGTCCGGGAATGGCAAGCGCGGCATGCACCGGCCCGGCCGCAGGCGGGCGCGCATTTGCAGGCTCTTAACCCTTTCCGTTATCGCGCCTTTAAAGCTTGTCCGTTTCAATGGGCCGGTGAGCCCATCGCCGCTTTCAGGCGGGGCACAGGGAATGGACCAATGACCTTGCCGCTTGCCAGAGCCCGTCTGGCCATC
>JALWUB010000426.1 GCA_026993275.1 Robiginitomaculum sp.
TCTTTTTTACAGATTCAATGGCCAGTCCATAGATATTATTCGTGTTTTGCACGATCGCATGGACAGGGAGGGCTGGCTGTGATGCGTGCGCCCCAGTCAGCAAAAACAGCCTCAACGCACGCTCCTACCCCCACAGCGCGGGCGCGGGCGGGGTGATGCGGGCGCCCTCCCAGGCCAGGCCGTTGTCCCGGTCGCGCGCAAGCAAAAGCGGCCCGTCCAGGTCGATCACATCGGCCATGGCGCCGAGCAGCAGCATCGGCGCAATGCCGAGCGAGGTGCAGACCATGCAGCCCAGCATGATGCCCAGCCCCCGGGCGCGGGCGGCGCGCGCCATGGCCAGCGCTTCGGTCAGGCCGCCGGCCTTGTCGAGCTTGATATTGACCGCGCCATAAAGCCCGCCAAGGCGGGCAAGATCCGCGCGGGTGTGGGCGCTTTCGTCCGCGCACAAGGGAATCTCCGTGTCCAGCCCGGCCAGCGCGGCATCGTCGCTGGCAGGCAAGGGCTGTTCCAGCACGATCACATTGAGCCCGGCCAATTGTGCGAGGAGCGCTTCGAGACCGGGACGGTCCAGGCCTTCATTGGCATCGAGAATCAGCGCCGCATCCGGGCGCGCGGCGGCAATCGCGCGCAGGCGGGGCAGATCATCGTCCTCTCCGGCAAGCTTGATCTTGAGGCGGTCAAACCCGGTGGCGGCACGGGCCTTGGCAGCCATGGCGCGCGGCGCATCGATGGCGATGGTCAGCGCCGTCTGCACAGGCTGTGGCACGTCCAGCCCGGCGCGCTGCCAGACCGGCGCGCCGGTGCATTTGGCCTGCAAGTCCCACAATGCACAGTCAAGCGCATTGCGCGCCGCGCCTGCGGGCAGGGCGTCTTGCAGCGCCTCGCGGCTCATGCCGCGCTCGATACCGGTGCGCACGCTCTCGATCTGCGCCCGCACGCTGTGCAGGCTTTCGCCATAGCGGCCATAGGGCACGCATTCGCCGCGCCCGGCATGGCCGTCTTCGGCTAGGGTGACGGTGAGGGTTTCGGCCATGCTCTTGGCGCCGCGGGCAATGCGGAAACCGCCGCTGATCGGCCAGGCATCACAGGCAATTTCGAGGCTGCGCATCAGGACATACCGCTCAAGGGGCACCGGGCTGGCGGAGCCTTCGCGCCCGGGCCAGGATGGTACCGCCTCCTGGAATCGAACCAGGGACCTCTAGATCCACAATCTAGCGCTCTAACCAACTGAGCTAAGGCGGCGCATTTGCCTGCATGCGGCGGCGGAACCTAATCCGCCCGCCACATCAGGGCAAGCCGGGGCTGCAGTCAGGCATAGCCTTTTTGCCTGATATAGGCTTCAAGCGCCTGCACACGGGTTCGCGGCGACGGGTGGGTGGAGAGCAGTTCCGGCTGCCGCCGCTCGTCGGCAGCGGCCATGCGCTCCCACAACCGCACCGCCTGGCGCACATCATAGCCCGCCCTGTGCATGTAATCGACGCCGAGCTTGTCGGCCTCCAGTTCATGCTTGCGCGAAAACGGCAAGATGATGCCAAATTGCACGCCGGCGCCCAGAATGGCAGCAATTTCCTGGTTGTAGCGGCTGTTGCGCTGTCCCAGCGCCACATTGGCCAGTTGCAGGCCCAGGCCGGCGGCCGTCTGTTCGCTATAGCGTTCGGCCGCATGGCGCGCCACCACATGGCCGGTTTCATGGCCCATCACCGCGGCGATCTGGTCATCGTTTTCGCTGAACTCCATGATGCCGCGATAAAAGCCGACCTTGCCGCCGGGCATGACGAAGGCGTTTTTCTCGTCGGTGTCGAAAACCGCATATTCCCAGTGCTCATTGGCCCGGTTGGCGGCCCGGGAAATGCGCGCGCCAACGCGGCGCAACTGCCCGTTCAGGGCCGGATCATCGGTCACGGGGGTTTCCGCCTTGATCTCGCGCCAGGCGCTCAGGGACAGCTTGGCCAGTTGGTCCGGCGACACCAGCATCAATTGCCGCCGTCCGGTATCCGGATTGGTGGCGCAGGCGCTGACGGTGAACGGCACAATCGTGCCGGCGGCAAGGCCGCGCACCAGTTCCCGCCTGGACATGGTTATCTGCATTGGCAATCTCCTTTCGGTGCGGCTATAGCCTATACCGCGAAAACCCCATATAGAAGGGGCTGGCGCCGGGATGACAAGCGGGGGCATGTGATTCGACGGAGACAGGCATGCGCAAATTTCTTCTGTTTTTCTTGATTCTTGTCCTCATTGCCGGGGGCGCCCTTGCGGCTCTGGCCTATTTCATCCCCCCAGATGTCTACAAGCAAAAGATCGAGCAGCAGGTCAGCGCGACCCTGGGCCGCACGGTGCACATCGAGGGGCCGGTATCGCTGCGGCTGTGGCCGGGCCTGCAGGCGCGCGCCGCCACGGTCAGCCTGGCCAATCCGCCCGGCTTTTCCCGCCCCGATTTTGCCACCATGAAGGCCATGCGCGTGCGCATTGCCCTGCTGCCGCTGCTGTCACGGCGCGTGGAGGTGAGAGAGTTCACCCTGGTCGAGCCCAGACTGGTGCTGGAGCGGCGCAGGAACGGTGCCGTCAACTGGATGATCGGAACCCCCGCCCCGGCCAAGCCTGCCCGCGCCGGAAACGCAGGCAGAAGCGGCGGCTTCGTGCGCGCGCCGGGAGCGCTGCCCTTGCAGGCCTCGCTGGGCAAGGTGCGGCTGGTTGATGGCGCGGTGCACTTCATCGACCATGCCACCGGCGCCCGCCACGAACTGGACAAGATCAACCTTTCGCTGTCCATGCCCAGCCTGTCGGCGCCGCTGACACTGAAGGGCCGTTTTGACCTGGATGGCCAGCCCTACAGCCTCACCGCCTCCCTTGGCGGCCTGAAACCGTTCATGGAGGGCGCGCGCACGCCGCTGGCGCTGGATCTGAAAAGCCCGCTGTTTTCCATCGGCTTTGACGGCGCCTTTGACGCCAGCCGCGAGATTGCCGCGCATGGCGCAGTGCACCTGGAGGTGCCTTCGGTGCGCCAGCTGGCCCAGGCCGCAGGCACCGAACTTGGCGGCAACAAGGCGGCCTATGGCCGCTTCAGCGTCAGCGGCAATGCCCGCGCCAACCCGTCCAGCCTTTCCTTCGACAAGGCCGTTCTGCACTT
>JALWUB010000427.1 GCA_026993275.1 Robiginitomaculum sp.
GAAGAGGTCGAAGTCAAGGCTCATGGCGGCGTCCGTCATGGGCCTGCAAAAAGGCGGTGACCACGGCCCAGGTGGCGCTGGTATCGGCATGGGTGCGCCCGGGCACCAGCATGGACGACCCATGCACGCCATTTTCGGCCACATAGGTTTGCGCGCCATTGGCACGCAGGCGTGCAAACTGTTGCTGCCGGTAGCGCATTTCGGAGGCCGGGCTCAGGGCCAGGAGCGGCACCGTGATGCCATCAATGAAATTGTCCGCACTGCAAGGCCCCATGCCCGGCCCGGAGGCCGGTGAAAACGCCAGGACAGCGGCCAGCTCGCCGCCGCGCTCGTGCGCCAGCCGGATCACCAGGGCGGCGCTGTAGGAACTGCCCCAGGCAATGCGCGGGCCGCTGAATCCCTGGCCAATGGCATAATCCAGTGCCGCTACCACATCCGGCCAGGCAGAACAGTAATCGGTGCTGGCGCCGAGGGCGTCCACGGTGCGGTTGCTGTAGCCGTATAATGAGCCGCCGGAGCGCTGGTCCACCGCCAGCACGTTATAGCCCAGCGCCGTCAGGCGCGGGATGATGGGACCGTATTCGCCGCGCGCATTGCTGCGTGCCTGGTGGTAAAGAATGATCAGCGGGGCCGATTTGCCCTCTGGCGCCTGGTAAAGGTCCGCATAAACGGTGACGCCATCAGCGGCGGCAAAGTGCACCTCTTCGCCATGTACGCCTTTGGCGGCAAAAACGGACAAGGCCAGCAGCAGGGCCGAAATCAGAATGTCTGTCATGCCACTCCCTCCTGTTCGCGCCCGGCATTGAACGGCAAAACCCCGCCTTTGCCAAGGGAGGGCGCCCGGGAAGCATCATTGCGGCGCGAACGTGTCGGGGCTGGCCGCGGCCCAGGACGAGGCCAGATAGGTCGCCTCCGGATCCTCCAGCAATATGCCCCTGGGCAAGAAGTCATAGACCTCGTTGGCCGGGCGCGCCTCGGTGGCGCTGACGCGGTGATAGATGTGGCAGGGCTTCAGTTCGGAAGAGTGCGCGCATCGGGCGGCGGCGACCACCTCGCACAGGGCATGGATGGTGTTGCGGTGATACTGGGTGACGCGGCGCGCCTTGTCGGCGACCACCAGGCCGCGCTGCAGCAATTTGTCCTGGGTGGTGATGCCGGTGGGGCAGCGATTGGTGTGGCAGTTGAGCGATTGCACACAGCCCAGGGCAAACATGAAGCCGCGCGCCGCATTGCACCAGTCGGCGCCCATGGCCATGGTCGAGGCGAGGCCAAAGGCCGAGACGATCTTGCCCGATGCCGCCAGGCGGATGTCGTCTTTCAGCCCGGCGCCCACAAGCGCGTTGCGGGCGAAGATGAGGCCGTCGCGCAGCGGCACGCCGATATGGTCCTGAAACTCCACCGGCGCCGCGCCCGTGCCGCCCTCGGCGCCGTCTATGACGATGAAATCCGGCTTGATATGGGTTTTCAGCATCGCCTTGACGATGGCCAGAAACTCCCAGCGGTGGCCGATGCACAGCTTGAAGCCCACCGGCTTGCCGCCGGAAAGCTCGCGCAGGCTGGCGATGAACTCAAGCAGGCCCACCGGGGTGGAAAAGGCGGTGTGGTGTGGCGGGGAAATGCAGGTCTGGCCCTGGGGAATGCCGCGGGTCTGCGCGATTTCGCGGGTCACCTTGGCCCCCGGCAGCACGCCGCCATGGCCGGGCTTGGCGCCCTGGCTGAGCTTGATCTCGACCATTTTCACCGCCTCGCGGGCGGCATTGCCGGCAAACTTGCCGCCATCGAAACCGCCATCGGCAGCGCGGCAGCCAAAATAGCCGGTGCCGATTTCCCAGACCAGATCGCCGCCATGCAAATGATAGGGGCTGATCGCGCCCTCGCCGGTATCATGGTAGAACCCGCCGGCCGCGGCGCCGCGGTTGAGCGCCTCGATGGCGTGGGCGCCAAGGGCGCCAAAACTCATGGCCGAGATGTTGAACACGCTGGCTTCATAGGGCTGTGTGCAGGCTTCGCCGCCCACATGCACGCGCAAGTCCTTGTGTTCCGGAGAGCGCGCCGCAACCGAGTGATTGAGCCATTCATAGCGGTCCTCGTCAAAATGCAAATGGCTGCCGAACGGCTCGACGCTGACCACGTTCTTGGCGCGCCGGTAGACCAGGCTGCGCTGCTCGCGGTCATAGGGCATGCCGTCGGTGTCGCTCTCGACCAGGTATTGGCGCAGATACGGGCGGACGAATTCGAGCAGCCAGCGGGCCCGGCCCAGTATGGGATAATTGCGCCACAGGGAGTGCCGGGGCTGGATCAGGTCAAACAGGCCGTAGAGCACCAGAATGCCGAATACCCCGGCGGGGATGAAATAGGCCCGCGAAACCGCCGTCATCTCCAGCGCGGAGATGAACAGGATGGCAGAGGCGACAAAAACGAAATAGCGCATGAAGAGACGCTAACCAGCCGCTTGAGTCGCGTCAAATGCTTTGCTTGTGCAATGATTGCCGATGGAGAACTCCCAGGACAGACCCGTCATGAACAGTGCCACCATGGCTTGGGTCATGGCCCGCATGTCCTTTTTTTGTCCCGACCAAGCCATGGGCCGGGCCATTTGCAGGCCAGTTTGGGACACAAAAGCGCCAGTTCCGGCCAGAGATAAGCCACTTCGGGCCATGACAAGCCATGAAAAGCGGGGACAAGGCCGCCCCTGTCCCCGCAAGAGCACCCAGGCGGATAATCAGACTGTGCATGACCGCCACAGACGGTTCTGCACACGCGACTGAGATTGTGAATCAAGGCCCTGCATAGCATTGCCGCCCTTCAGCGGCGCAAGCAAAGCCGCTGTGCGCGCCCCACACACCCCCTGAAAGCCCTTTTGTGTGTATCCAGAACCACCACTATCCCCAGGGGAAAAGGCAGAACGGGTTTTTCGCGGCCAGAAAGCTCCTAAATCTCCGCCACGATGGTGTGCGGGCCGCCCGCCTTGAGGGCGTCTTGCAGGGCCGCGTCAAAAGCGCCCACCGTGGCGGCGCGCACTGCCGGGACGCCAAAGCCCTCCGAGAGGGCAACCCAGTCCATCCTGGGGTTGTCGAGACTGAGCATGGCCTGCGCCGCCGGGCCGGGATTGCCCGCGCCAACGCGGGCCAGTTCGAAATTGAGCACCAGATAGGAATGGTTGGCAAACACCACATTGATGATGTTCTGGCGCTCGCGCGCCTGGGTCCACAGGGCCTGAAGGGTATAGGCCGCGGCGCCATCGCCGCACAGGGCAAAGACCTGCCGGCCCGGGCAGGCCAGGGCCGCGCCTGCGGCCAGCGGCATGCCCATGCCAATGGCGCCGCCGGTCAGGAACAGCCAGTCATGGCGGGGGCCGTTTTCCAGCCAGGGATAGACCCCGAACCCTGACGTGGTGGCATCATCGCACAGGATCGACTCCTCCGGCATGTGGCGCAGCAAAGACAGGCCCACATAGCCCGGATTCAGCGGCTCGTCCGGCTTGTCGATGGCAGGCGCATGGCTGCGCGGTGCAAGGTCTGGCGCGGCCGGGGCGCCCATGGCATCGGCCAGCGCCGCCAGCGCCGGCGCCAGATCGTCCGCCGGGCCGCCCAGATGGACCACGCGGGCGTCTTTTGGCGCCAGTTCGCTGGGCTTGCCCGGATAGGCGAAAAAGCTGACCGGCGGCCTGGAGCCGGCCACCAGCAGCACATCGCAGTCTTTCAGCTCCTCCATGGCCTGCTCGCCAAGATAGCTCAGGCGCTGCGGCGCGATGCGCCCGGCCCCGCGCGCGATGCGCGGCGCAAAGGTTTCCATGATGAGGCGGCAATTCAGATGCTGGGACAGGCGCCCCGCCGCTTCGAGGCCGTCTTCGAGACAGGCATTGCCGCCCACATAGATGACCGGGTTCCTGGCTTCGCCCAGCGCCGTGGCCGCAGCCGCAATGACCGCCTCGTCCACCGGCATCAGCCCCGGCATGGTTTCGCGCGGCAACACGTCCGGCTCGTCATCGGACCAGGCGCAATCGGCGGGCAGGATCAGGCTGGCCACGCCGCGCTCGGGGCCATAGGCGGCACGCACCGCCTGCACCGCCATGGCGGAAACCTCTGACGGTTCGCCGACGGTGCCAACCCAGCGCGACATGGGCGCGGCCAGCGCCTCGATATCGGACGTCAGCGGCGCATCCAGCGGCCGGTGTGCCCGGGCATGGTCGCCGACAATGTTAAGCACGGGCGAGAAGGCGCGCCGGGCATTGTGCAGATTGGCGAGGCCATTGGCGAGGCCGGGGCCCAGATGCAGCAAGGTGCAGGCCGGCTTTTGCGCCATGCGGCCATAGCCGTCCGCCGCGCCGGTGGCGACGCCCTCGAACAGGCACAGCACGGATTTCATGCCCTCCACCCGGTCCAGCGCCGCGACCATGTGCATTTCCGACGTGCCCGGGTTGGTGAAACACAGCTCCACCCCCTGATTGATGAGCGTGCGCACCATGGATTCTGCTGCAAACATGTCTGTCCCCTTATGATTTCACGGCTGTTTTACGGGCAGCGGGCAGACCGGCGCAAGGGCCGCTTGTGCCCAAAGGCAGGCTGGGCCGGGACTTCGCATTTCCTGTAATCATAGACAGTGCAGATTTTGTATTATTGGATGACAGGGCAGTTTGGGCTGCTATAGTATGAAAAGGCAGGGGAATGGTATTTCATCTGGAACAGGGGAAAAGAACAATGCGGAAAATTATACTGGCAAGCATGATGGTGTGTCTGGCGGCAGCGCCGGGCTTTGCGCAAAGCGTCAAGGACAAACTGCTGGCGCTCACCGAAGGCCTGAACGATCCCAACCCGATCATCCGCATTGCGGCGCTGGACGAAGCCCTCGCCGATTCGAGCACAACAGTGCGCAATTATGCCATGACCCAGGCCCTGGCCAGCGAGGACGCCGACCTGAAAGCCATGGCCCTGACCAAGTTCTTTGAAACCCGCAAGCAATTGACGGTGATCGTGAAAAAATCGGATGCGCTGAAAGCTAAAGAAGCTTCGATAGGGGATGATGCCGAGGCGCTGCAAGAAATTAAAACTAGAACAGAAAGTTACAGTTATGATGTATTATCAATTTATAGACCATCAATTATGTATTTGATAAAGTCCTTTAATCCAACGTCTGGTGAAATCAAAGGTTACTGTATGAAAGGGGAAACAAGTGCTAGTGATTATAGCAAATTTACTGGATCAATAGTGGGTGATAAAATAACCATTGAGCACGTATGTTATAAAGTTTCCGGCAGTTATGATAATTGCACATTGCAAATGCAACTTGCTGATGGTGCCAAATTTGTTGGCAGCATGAATTGCCGGGGTGAAAACTACCCCGCCACCGTCGAACTGCCGCTCAAATAGGTGCGGATTCGATCCGGACAAGGCGTAATAACAGCGGCGCCTTCTTGTCCTTGGCGGACACAGACAGGCGAATGACACGGGCCTTGCGTGCCCCTATGGTGCAGCGCAGGGTTGCGCCTTGGGCGGCGCAAAAGCGGTAGGCGGTGGTGGTTCCGGCGCTGGCACCGCCGCGCACCTCGACCCCGCCAAGATTGCTGCCCCCTTCACAGGTTTCGACAATGACGGCGCGGCTTATCCTGTTTGCGGGCAGGAGAAAGTCCAGCTGCACCCGTCCCCTGGCATCGGGTTTAACCCGCCAGCAGCCATCGCCGGTCAACAGGGTTTGCGGCGTGCCCTCCAGCGTTTGTCCGGCAAAATTCAGCAATTTTGGATGCGGGGCCTGACCTGACGGGCTTGAAGCAGCGCCCTTTTGTGCCTCGACTCTTTCGAACAGGCGGCGGATGGCATCAAACCGCAGGGCGGTGGCGTAATGGCCGCCGGTGCAAATATCGGTGGCAGGGTTGTCGCTGTTCAGCAATGCTTCCAGGTCTGCCTTGCTGGCGGCACCGCCGGTGCATACCGTGAGCACCAGCCCCAGCGGCAGGCTGTCATGGCCCAGCGCGGCGGCATTTTGCCGGTCCACCAGCCCGCCGGAATAGCCCTGAATGATGCGCGGGTGCGGGTCCATGGCGGAAGCGACCGGCTCTACCGAAAACTTGATGGCCTGCCCGCCGCCATCAACGGCACGAATGCGCAAGGGCATGGCCCGCGCGCCGCCCCCGGTCCCATCAATCAGGTTCAGCCGCGCCGGGCTGCCTGCGCCCAGCAGGGCATCCAGCTTGCGCGCGGGCAGCCGGTCCAGACACTGGCCGCCGAGCCCGGAAACCCGCGCAAAGGCCAGGTCAATGCTTTTGTCAGGCTGCACCGGGTTGCTGGCGGTGCCGGCGCGGCCCCGTGCATCGCGCAATACATCGCCGTGCAGGCCGCCCTCTTTGCTGCGCAGCACATGCGCCGGGGTTGCCAGCCAGCAGTTGCCGTCCCGTCTTGATCCAAAGACATAGCCATGGCCATGGCCCTGGCCCGTCGCATCCCCCGGCCCGACGCGCACCACCCGCGCCTGCGCCGGCAAGGCAGGCAGCAACAGGGCCGGCACGGCCAGCATCCGCAAGAGCAGGGACGAAAGAGCGAATGGGGTCATTTTTTGCGCATCCGTATCCAGGAAGCGGCGGCTTTGCGGCGGCGCGCTTCGGGTCTTGGCGATCCGGTCTTGACGGTTTGCATGACCGCAGCCACGGTCTGGATGATGATCAGGAACATCGCCAGGCCGATCTGCAGGCCCAGCACCCCCGGATCGCGGGTCTGGCTGACAAAAGCGGAAGCGCCGATGCTGTCCGGCCTGCTTGCCGGGCCCAGACCGGCCCGGTAGAGCAAAACCCTGTCGCTTTCTGTCGAGACATCAACCTGGAAGCCGGCAAAACCCCCTGCGCTCACCAGCCAGGCCGCGCCAATCCAGTCGGCGGCGGGGGCGCTGGTGCCGCTGTTTCCGGGCGGGACAGCGCTGCGCAGCATGGCGCTGGCGGGGATGGCAACCAGGCCGGCATCATAGAGCCCTTTGGCTCCGGGAATGACCCCGAACAATCGCTCTATGGCGCGGGCGGTAATGCGCACCTGCCCGCCGACCAACTCGCCGGGCTCGTGCACCAGGCCGGTGCCAAAGGAGCGCAACTGGCCGATGCTGCCCGGTCCCCATACGGGAATGGTTTTGGGCAGGCGGGCCGGGCAGGTCTGCGCACGGGCATCCAGCAGCAAGACATCCAGCGCCCGGACGGTTTCTATGCCGCCGTTCTCTTTTTCGATAATGGCGGCTTTGCTGTCCGGCTCCAGGCCTTCAAAGGCAATGCTGATGGCCCCGCTATCCAGCAGCCGGTAGCGAACAACACTGCCCTTTTGCGGCACCACCCGCCCGCTCAGGCACAGGTGCCCCGGCGTGTCCAGGTTTTCGAGCCGGTTTTGCACAAGCTGCACATTCTTGAGCGCCATACTGGCGGCACGTTTGTCGGTAACCCGGTAGGCAAAGGTTTTCGAGCGGGCGGAAATGGAAAGGATGACATCAGGCTGAGGCAAATTGGCCCAGCCCAGCAGCGCCACGATCAGCAAAAACAGGGACAGCCGCCAGGTCAGGCCCAGAGCGGTTACCGGCTTGCCCGGGAATATCACCCGGAACAGGGCACCCGGCCCGCTAGCGCGCCGGGACATAGATATCCATGTCCAGCGGCGTGCGCTTGCCGGACGAGCCAAGGAACAACAAATGCAAAGTGGCCGGGCCGGAAATACCGGCGACATTCACCCTGCAGACCCTGTCTGCGGCCACAGCACTTGACACCTCGACCCTGTCGCACATGGTGTATTGGCCAAGTGCCTTGCCGTTGCGCTCCAGGCGGCTGGCCACGGCGGCCCCGCCACTGTTGATATGGGCGGTCAGCACCGGATCACCTTCAAAGAGCGCGGGCAAATATCGCGCCCCGGTCAGATCGTCGCACTGGCCGCCTTCAGGCAAGGCCGTTCTGAAGACCAGCTGGCCCCTGGGCAGGCTGGCAACAACACTCTTGTATTTTCGTGTCAGCGGGCCAATCAATGCTTTGGCACTGTCGGCTGGCGGCAGATAGGGATTGTCTGACCAGAACCGGCCGCCAAGGCTGGAGGCGCGAAAACAAAGCGGTTTGACCGGGTCGGGGGGCAGGGCCACGGCAATATGGTCAACGTCCCAAACCGGCGTGCTGCCAAGACTCAGGCCAACCAGCACGCCGCCACTGGAGACGTTGGCGGGTCCGGATTGCGTGCCGGTAAAAAAAGATGATTTGCCCCGCTTGACATTGGAAACTCCGGTAAACCCTTCAGCAAAGTCGCTTTCCGGCACCGCCAGCCTGGCCTCTTGTGCGCTGGCAGCATCTACCATCGCGAGCACTGTGCCGGTGGCAACAATCAGTAACCAAAATCCACGAAATATTCGCAATTCGCTGCTTCCCTGTTTCCCGCCAAGGCGAGTATGTCACAGGTTAGTGAGGGACTCAATCACAATCAATTCTTGCTTCGTCTTTGGCAGGAAGACAGCCTCACTGCCGAAGCTGAATGAACCTCTGATCCAGTTCGGCAAGGCTGGTGCAGCCCATCAGCGCCATGTCCCGGCGCAGTTCCGCCCCCAGAAGATCCAGCATGCGCATCACCCCGGCCTCGCCACCCGCGGCCAGGGCATAGAGATAGGCGCGGCCTATGGAGCAGGCATCGGCCCCCAGCGCCAGCGCCTTGACGATGTCGGTGCCGCGGCGAATGCCGCCATCAACGACAAGCTCCAGCGTATCGCCCACCGCGTCGCGGATCGGCGCCACCATATCCACCGGGGCCGGGGCACCGTCGAGCTGGCGGCCACCATGGTTGGAAATCATCACCGCGCCGGCGCCGCAATCGCGCGCGCGCAGGGCGTCTTCAGGCGTCATCAGCCCCTTGATGACGAACGGCCCGCCCCATTCCTGTGCCAGCCACTCGGCGTCCTTCCAGTTCAGGGTGCGGTCAAACTGCGCATCGATGAAGCCGGCTATGCCGCTGCCGCTGTCGGCGTAATTGGCCTGCACCCAGTCGGCGACATTGGCCATGCGCAAGGGCCCGGCGCGCAGGGCATTCCAGACCCAGCGCGGGTGCAGGGCAAAACTGAGAAGGCTGGACGGGGTAAAGCGCGGCGGCACCGACATGCCGGTGCGCAGATCGCGCTCGCGATTGCCGCCGACCAGGGTGTCCACCGTCAGGCACAGGGCGTCATAACCAGCCGCCTTGCAGCGCGCCACAAGCTCGCGGGTCAGGCCGCGATCGCGAAACACATAGACCTGAAACATTTTCGGGCCCTGGCTTGCCGCCGCCACATCCTCCAGCTTTGTGGTGCCCACCGTCGAGAGGGTGTAGAGCAGGCCCTGCGCGGCGGCGGCGCGGGCCACCGCCAGTTCCTTGTGATGGTGAAACATCTGCGTGCCGCCAGTGGGCGAGAGGAAGAACGGCATGGCCATGTCGAGGCCCAGAAGCCTTGTCTTCAGGTCGATCTGGCTGACATCGACGAGCACCCGCGGCAGCAATTCATAGCGCGCAAAGGCGGCGCTGTTATTGTGCAGCGTCCACTCGTCATCGGCACCGCCATCCATGTAGTGAAACATCGGCGCGGGCAGGGCGCGTTTTGCCAGGGCGCGAAAATCGCGCACATTGTGACAGTCCTCAAGCTTCACCTAGCGGTCCCCGTCCTCGAGTTTTTCAACCAGGGCCTTGATGTCCGCCGCGCGCTCGAGCGGCGCCACCAGCACGGCCTTGCTGCTGGCGACCACGGCCAGGCCTTCAACGCCCAGCGCCGCGATCAGCGGCCCTTCGCTATGCAGCAGGCTGTTGCCGCTTTCAAGGGCCAGCACCCGGCCATGGCAGGCATTGCCGTGCTGGTCCTTGCCGGCAAGCTGGTAAATCGCTGGCCAGGCGCCGACATCGCTCCAGCCGGCATCGAGCGGCACCATGGCGGCCCTATTGGTGTGCTCCATCACCGCATAGTCCACAGACTCGGACGGGCAGGCGGCAAAGGCCGCGTCATCCAGATGCACCAGGCCCTCGTCCTGCTGTGCCTTTGCCCAGGCGGCGCTGGCGGCCTTCAGAATGTCCGGCCGGTACTGTTGCATCTCACCCAGCATGGTGTCGGCGCGAAACAGGAACAGCCCCGCATTCCAGACATGATCGCCCGTTTCGAGATAGGCCCTTGCTGTCTCTGCATCGGGCTTTTCGGCAAAGGCCCTGACTGCAAAGGCCTTGCCACCCAGCGGCTTGCCGCGCTGCACATAGCCATAGCCCGTGGCCGGATGGTCCGGCTGCGCGCCAAAGGTGACGATATGGCCCGCCTGCGCCGCCGCTGCCCCGGCCTTGACCGCGGCGACAAAGGCATCTGCATCGCCAACATGATGATCCGCCGCCAGCAGCAGAACCTGCGCCGCATCGCCATGGCGCGCTCGCGCCGCCAGCGCCGCAGTAACGGCGCAGGGGGCAGTGTTGCGCGGGCAGGGCTCGGTGATGATCAGATCCGGCGCCGTGTTCACGGCCAGGCATTGCTGGCGCACCAGTTCGGCATGGCGGCGGGCACACACCACCAGGGGAGCAGCAAAGCCGCGGGTTTGCGGACAGCGCAAGACGGTTTGCTGCAACAGGGTCTGCGCTCCAGCAAGGGCATGAAACTGCTTGGGCATGGCGCGGGTGGAGAGCGGCCACAGCCGCGTGCCGGCACCGCCGGACATGATTACCGGCACGATCACAGGCTCGGCCATCACTTCCCCTCTTCCTTCACACCGTCCAGCAGCCTTTGTGTCTCCGCTGCGGCGCTGGTCAAATGATAGACTATGCTGGCCGGAACCTCATGGCAAAGGGGATGGCCGTGCAGGTCGAACGCATCCATCCACAAACCCGGCACGCTGGCCTCAAGATAGCTGCCCTCAAGCCGATGCAACAGCGCGGCTGCTTCCTTCGTTTGGCCCCGCACGCACAGGGACTTGAGCCATTCGGTCTGCCCCCACAGGCGGCGGCTGTCCGTGATCGCCTCGCCGCTGAGGTTGACGGCATCGGGCAAGAACCCGTCATATTGGACGCCATAAGCATCGGCGCGGGCGCCAAAATCCGCCGCCAGCGCAGGCGCGGCCCGTTTGTCCAGACGGGCGCGATAATGCAGCAGCCAGCACCATTCGGCGATGTGGCCGGGCTCTATGCGCGGCGGCTTAAGCGGGTGCAGGTCCTGGTCAAAGTCTTCCAGCAACAGGCCGCTGTGGGGTTCCAGAAAGCGCGTCTGCATCAAGGCGATCAGGGCATCGGCGCGGTTCAGATAGTGCGCATCCCGGCTCGCCTCAAAAAGCGCCAGCAAGGCCTCAAGCATGTGCATGTGCGGGTTCTGGCGCCGCGGCAGGCGGGCCGGCACGCCCTCCAGCCAGCCGCCATCCGGCGCGGCCATGGCCTCGTCCACATAGGCCAGCACCTGCTCTGCCAGATGCAGCATCTGCACATCGCTGCAGGCGCGGCTGGCCCAGCTCAGCGCCATGATGAGAAAGGCATGGTCATACAGGTCGCGCCGCGCATCGCACACGGCCCCGTCCGCATCGAGCAAATGCACAAAGCCCGGCTCGCCATCGCGGCGCCAGGCGGCGCTGACCAGATAGTCCACGCCCCAGCCGACAAGACTGCGCGCCTCCATCCAGTCCAGCAGGCTGGCATGGGAGAAGGCGTAAATCTGCCGCGCGGCAACCCGCACCCGGCGCACCGCCCGCGTATCGGGCGTCCCGTCCAGTCTCAGTTGCTCGAAAAACCCGCCATGGCGCCGGTCCACGCCGTTTTGCCGCCACAAGGGCAGCATGTCATGCACACACCAGTGCACAAAACGCCGGGCCGCCTGCTCAAAAGCCATCTCGTTCCGCTCCGGATCACCTGCCAATAGGGGGTTAGCGAAGAATGGCGTGCAGGGCAAAGCTTTCCCGGCATTCACCCGCGCCCCTTCAGGCCCGGACCACCTTGTCCGAAGGCGCCTTGATGGCACGGCGGGTATCGATCACCAGATCGACCGCCTCCAGCAAGGGGGCGTAATCAACGCCGTCATGATCGGTGACGATCAGCGCGACATCAAATGCGCTTAACGCCTCGGGCGTCCATGGCACGGATTTCATGCCGCGCACCTGCGGATACTCCGCCATGTCCGGCGCCGCCGGAATGCACGGATCGTAATAGCTGACATCCATGCCATGCTGGCGCAGTTTCGTGATCAGCCTGAGCGCCGGGCTTT
>JALWUB010000428.1 GCA_026993275.1 Robiginitomaculum sp.
AGCGCCCTTCAACCCTCATCATTGCCCTCATCGCCGCCAGACAGGTCCCGGGCCACGTCCGGGCTGTGCAGAAGGGCGTTGACATGGCTGGCCTGGTCAAAACTGGTGTCGGCCTCGAACACCAGGCGTGGGGTGAACTTCATATCGATCTCGCGCCCCAGGCGGCCGCGCAGAAATGCCGCGCAGCGGTTGATCGCGGCAATCACGGTCGGCGTGTCCTTGCCGCCCAGCGGCACGCAATAGACCCGCGCATGGCGCAGATCCGGCGAGGCGCGCACCTCGGAAATGGTCAGCGATACGCCGTCCAGGTCCGTATCACGCAGGTTTTCGCGCGCCAGAATGTCCGCCAGGGCATGGCGCACCAGTTCGCCAGCGCGCAATTGCCGCTGGCTCGGGGCCTTGTGTTTCTTGCTCATGGGCGTTGCATAGTCTTCAGCGCCGCGTCAGGCAATATGCCGGTGCATCATTCTGGCGCTGTTCCTGTGCCTGGCGATGGCGCGGCGGCTTTCCCTGCCGTCCAGCCGGGGGTGGTAAATACGCCTCGCTATGGATCAACCGCAGCATATATGGTAAAGACGCTTATGACCAAGCTTGAGAAAATCATTGAATACGCCAAGGCGCTGCCCGCCGCGCAGCAAGACCATCTGGCCGATGATCTGGTGGCGCTAATGCGAACCCGCAACAAGGCCATCAGGCTGAGCGCCGATGAAATTGCTGATGTGCAAAAGGCGCTATTGGAAAAAAAACCGGTCTTTGCCAGTGAGGCCGAAATTCTGGCGGCATTAGGCGAGAGATTTTCGTGAAACCTGTCCGGTTTCGGGCCCGCGCACTTGAAAACATCAATGCGCAAATTGAATACCTGCTGGATCATGCGCTGCATAGTGTTGTGCCGTTCAAGGAAGATATCAGGAAAACCATATCCCTGATCCGTGAATTTCCAGATGCTGGGCGACCCGGAGAGGTGCCTGGAACCCGTGAAATTATTTCGACCAAGTTTCACGCTATCGCCGTTTATGTGGTGCACGAAGAATGGCTGGAGGTATTGCGAGTTTATTTTCGCGGGCAGGAACGATGAAACCACCAAAAATGCTGCCCGCTCAAACATTAAACCTAAAATGCAGGACATCGCCATCCTGGACCACATAATCCTTGCCCTCGGCGCGCATCTTGCCGGCCTCCTTGGCGCCCTGTTCGCCGCCGCAGGCGACAAAATCCTCATAGGCAATGGTTTCGGCGCGGATGAAGCCCTTTTCAAAATCGCCATGGATCACGCCTGCGGCCCTGGGCGCGGTGGTGCCCTTCTTGATGGTCCAGGCGCGGGCTTCCTTGGGGCCCACGGTGAAATAGGTCTGCAGGCCCAAAAGCGCATAACCGGCATGGATGAGGCGATCAAGGCCGGCTTCCTCAAGGCCCAGTTCCTTCAGGTATTCGGCGCGCTCCTCTGCATCCAGCAGCGCCAGTTCGGCCTCGATCTGCGCCGAAATGACCACCACCGGCGCGCCCTCCTTGCGGGCGTGCTCTTCCACCGCGCGTGAATAGGCATTGCCGGTGGCGGCGCTCTGCTCGTCCACATTGCAGACATAAAGCACAGGCTTGGTGGTCAGCAAGTGCAGGGCGCGCCAGTCCCGCTGCCGCTCCTGCGGCACCTGGGCAAAGCGCGCCGGACGGCCGGCACGCAATTGCTCCAGCGCCAGGTCGATCAGCGCCAGCGCCGCCTTGGCCTCCTTGTCGCCGGAGCGGGCCTTTTTCTCCACCCCGGCGCGGCGCCTTTCCAGGCTTTCCATGTCCGCCAGCATCAGCTCGGTTTCCACGGTTTCCAGATCGTTCAGCGGATCGACCTTGCCGCTTACATGGGTGATGTCGTCATCATCGAAACAGCGCAGCACATAGAGCACCGCATCGACCTCGCGGATATTGGCCAGAAAGCGGTTGCCCAGGCCTTCGCCCTGCGAGGCCCCGGCGACCAGCCCGGCAATGTCGACAAAGTTCATCTTCGCCGGGATCAGTTCCTTCGAGCCGGCAATGCGCGCCAGGGTCTTCAGGCGCGGCTCCGGCACCGCGACCTCGCCGACATTGGGCTCGATGGTGCAAAACGGGTAATTGGCCGCCTGGGCCGCCGCTGTCTGTGTCAGCGCATTGAAAAGCGTCGATTTGCCGACATTGGGCAGGCCGACAATGCCGCACTTGAATCCCATGGTGTGCTCCTGCGTGAAGGCCGGTGTCATTCCAGAGTGCCTGGCAAAGGTCAAGCAGCGGTGCCGTCATGGCTGCATGGATGGCATGCGCAGGACAGCATTGACGCGGCACCGCGCCCTCCGTCAGGATGGTGCCGGGAAAAGGGAGGGAAACATGTCTGATCTTGATCCGGTGCAGGCTGCCGCGCTGTTTCTGGCGCTCAATCTGCTGTTGCTGTTCCTGCTTGGCTATCGCACCATTGATACGCGGCGCAAGACCGGCATTGGCCTGGGCCATGACGGCAATGAGGAAATGCTGCGGGCCATGCGCATCCATGCCAATTTTGCCGAATATGCGCCCTTGCCGCTGCTGGGCCTGTTTGCGCTGGCGGCCCTGGGGGCGCCGGTCTGGCTGATCGAGGTCCTCGGCGGCACGTTCACGCTGGCCCGCTACGCCCACGCCTTTGGCTTTAGCGCGCCTGCGGGCAAACGACCCCTGGGGCGCTTTTACGGCATTCTCTTCACCGGGCTGATCCTGCTGGCCGAGGCGGCGGCGCTGCTCTATTACATCTTTACCGGATAAAGCCGATTGCCCGGGCGCGGGCGCGGCGCTACATCATGCGCCCATGAGCAATGACAAGTCCATGCCGGACCCGGCGCGCTTTGCGCCGCTGGCTGAAAAACTGGTGTCCCTGGCCCTGAAAAACGGCGCCAGCGATGCCGAGGCGGTGATCGTGCAATCGCGCTCGGTGGATGTGTCGGTGCGCGATGGCGCGCTGGAAGACGTGCAAAGCGCCGAAAGCCAGGATTTGGGTCTGCGTGTGCTGATCGGCAAGCGCCAGGCGGGAATCTCCTCGTCCGACCTGTCGCCGGACAGTCTCGAAAAGCTGGCGGAGCGGGCCTGCGCCATGGCCAAGGCGGCGCCCGAAGACCCCTGGTGCG
>JALWUB010000429.1 GCA_026993275.1 Robiginitomaculum sp.
ATATTGGCCTTGTTTCCATATTGTTCCCAACAGCAAAAATCATTTATGCCAAACGCTGCCCCCAGGACGTCTGCCTCTCCATTTTCCGCTTGCGCTTTCCCTACGCCTTCTCGTTCGCCAATGATCTGGATGACATTGCCGATTATTACTGCCAGCACAGGGACATCATGGCGCACTGGCAACAGCACAGCCCCTTGGATATTCTGGAAAGCCGGTATGAGACTCTGGTTGCTTCTCCAGAGGAGCGTGGCCGCCTGCTTACCAATTTCGTTGGCGTGGACTGGGAGCCGGCATGTCTGGATTTTCATAAAAGCCAAAGAGAGGTTTTTACCTTGAGCGGAACGCAGGTCCGGCGGCCAATCTATCACTCGGCCGCACAGCGCTGGAAGCGGTACGCGCACAGATTGCCTTCGTCCGTTCTGAACCTGGGATAACCAGGGGCTCTGCCCTGTGGCGCGCCTCAACCCGTGTTCCAGCCTCGTGTTTTGAAAAATGGCAAAACCGGCACGCTGCTGAAAAAACCACCTGGGGCGCGGCAAATCGTCCTGCAAAGATGATTGCCAAGGGCCGCGCACGGTTCTAGCTTCGCGCAACACGAGCGGGGGCTCATGGTTGCGAGTCGCCACTGGATTGTGCCACGTATATCACTGCTGGAGCCCGTCATGAGCGGCTATTTGCTCGACTATCTTCCCGTGCTGGTCTTTCTGGTGATCGCCGCCGTGATCGCCTTGGTGTTCATGGTCCTGCCGGTGATCCTGGCGCCAAAGAATCCGGACAGCGAAAAGGTTTCGACCTATGAATGCGGCTTTGAGGCCTTTGACGATGCGCGCATGCGCTTTGATGTCAAATTCTACCTCGTCGCCATTCTCTTTATCGTCTTCGACCTGGAAGTGGCCTTCCTGTTTCCCTGGGCTGTCGATCTGAAGGCCCTGGGGCCGTATGCGTTCTGGACCATCATGGTGTTTCTGGCTGAACTGGTGATCGGTTTCATGTATGCTTGGCGCCGTGGCGCCCTGGAATGGGAGTAGCAAGATGAGTGATCCTGGCATTTCCGCTCTGGGCGCGGCGCGCGTGGCAACGCCCGCTTATGATCCCAAAAAGCATGATCCGTTTCATGATGGCGTGTCAGACGCCTTGATGGACAAGGGCTTTGTGGTCGCCAGTGCGGACGAACTCATCACCTGGGCGCGCACGGGCTCGCTGATGTGGATGACCTTTGGCCTGGCCTGCTGCGCCGTGGAAATGATGCAGGCCAGCATGCCGCGCTATGATGTGGAGCGCTTTGGCTTTGCGCCGCGGGCCTCCCCGCGCCAGTCGGACGTGATGATTGTCGCCGGCACCCTGACCAACAAGATGGCCCCGGCCTTGCGCAAGGTCTATGACCAGATGCCCGAGCCGCGCTATGTCATCTCCATGGGCTCGTGCGCCAATGGCGGCGGGTATTATCACTATTCCTATTCGGTGGTGCGGGGCTGTGACCGCATCGTGCCGGTGGATATTTATGTGCCGGGCTGTCCACCGACTGCCGAGGCTCTGGTTTACGGCATTTTGCAATTGCAGAAGAAGATCCGCCGTGAGGGAGACATCGTCCGATGAGCCGCACTGTGCAGGACTTGCGCGCCTATCTGGAGGAGGCGCTGGACACGGCGCTGACCGGCAGCGAGATCGCCCTGGGCGAGCTGACGCTGTGTGTCCACGCCGAGCAGATTGGCAAGGTGCTGACATTCTTGCGCGATGACAGTGCGTGCCGCTTTGAAACCCTGGTGGACATTTGCGGCGTTGATTTTCCGGGCCGCGCCAAGCGCTTTGACGTGGTGTATCACTTGCTGTCCATGCGCGAAAACGCCCGGGTGCGGGTCAAGGCTGCCATAGAGGAGGGCGGAGAGGTGCCCAGCGCCGTGGGCATATTCCCTTGCGCAAACTGGTATGAGCGCGAAGCCTTTGACATGTACGGCATTCTCTTTTCCGGCCATCCGGACCTGCGCCGCATTCTCACCGACTACGGCTTTGAGGGGCATCCCTTGCGCAAGGACTTTCCGCTGTCCGGCCATGTCCAGTGCCGCTATGACGAAGAGTTGCGCCGGGTCGTCTATGAGCCGGTCTCCCTGACCCAGGAATACCGGGATTTTGACAATATGAGCCCGTGGGAAGGCGCGCATTATGTGCGTGCGCAGGAATCGGGCAAGGAAGGCGGGGCGGACTGATGGCTGAAGCCGAAACGCAAAAGCGCAATTTCACCATCAATTTCGGCCCCCAGCACCCGGCGGCGCACGGGGTCTTGCGTCTGGTGGTGGAGCTGGATGGCGAAGTGGTCGAGCGGGTGGACCCGCATATCGGCCTGTTGCACCGGGGCACGGAAAAGCTGATCGAGCACAAGACTTATGTGCAGGCCATGCCCTATTTTGACCGGCTCGACTATGTCGCACCGATGAACCAGGAGCACGCCTTCTGCCTGGCCGTGGAAAAGCTGGCGGGGATCGAGGTGCCGCGCCGGGCGCAGTTCATCCGGGTGCTCTATTCGGAGATTGGCCGGTTGTTGTCGCACCTTTTGAACGTCACCACCCAGGCCATGGACGTGGGCGCGCTGACCCCGCCGCTGTGGGGCTTTGAAGAGCGCGAAAAGCTGATGGTGTTTTACGAGCGCGCCTCGGGCTCGCGCATGCATGCGGCGTATTTCCGTCCGGGCGGCGTGCATCAGGACCTGCCGCCGGACCTGCTCGACGACATCGGCACGTTTTGCGACACATTCCCCAAGGTGCTGGACGATATCGAGACGCTGCTGACCGATAACCGGATTTTCAAGCAGCGCAATGCCGATATCGGCGTGGTCAGCCAGCAGGATGCGCTGGAATGGGGATTTTCCGGGGTCATGGTGCGCGGCTCCGGCATGAAGTGGGATTTGCGCCGCGCCCAGCCCTATGAGGTCTATTCAGAGCTGGATTTCAAGATTGCCGTTGGCAAGCATGGCGATTGCTATGACCGTTATCTGGTGCGCATGGCGGAAATGCGCGAATCGGTCAAGATCATGCGCCAGTGCCTGGAAAAAATGCCCCGCGGGCCGGTCATGGAAACCTCCGGCAAGGTGGCGCCGCCCAGCCGGG